>JAFYLI010000126.1 GCA_017537165.1 Oscillospiraceae bacterium
CGCCCATGAAGCGAAGACTGCGGCCGATATGGAGGCCGAGGAATTCCTGCGTCAGGTTGCCAAACCTGCCCGCCGCCTTAAGTCGGAAACGGGAGTGTGGTATTACCTGCGGGATGACGGCAAGGTGCAAAGGCTCATTCCAATGGAGGATATCCAGCAGAACAGAGTGGAAAACAACGTTGTGTTTGAATTGACAAAGCTGGAGACTGTAGAAGAAGGTGAAGTAGGGCAGGTCTATCTGTACTACACTATTCGCAACGGCATGGAGAACCCTCTTATACCCTTCGGAAAGGTTGAAACAGCCGTGCTGTTGAAAGATGGCTGGTATGTGATGCCCCATGTGCCTACCGAGGACTTCGGTGAGAAGCTGGAAAGCGGCGGCAGCAGGGACGGTGTGCTGAATATAGCCACCATTGAGGAAACATATCTGCCCGACGGACGCTATCGCATACAGCTTAAGATCGATGATCTGAGTTATGCCTATTTTGAGTTCAAAGTAGAGAATCTGAACGGAGCGATACACATCACTGCTTAAGTTGAAAGAGACATAGAAGAGAATTGATAAGGAGGGGTTTGTCTATGAAACGAATAATGATAGCGGTAATCGCAATTGTATTACTGCTGAGCATATCTGCCTGCGGTTACAAAAGCGGGAAAAGCACCGATGAAATGAAGGACTATGAATTCCTCTTTGAGATAATGGATGAAGAGCGGTGCGGACATGACCGAACGCAGACTCACGGTTGGTACTATGATGAAGACGGAAATCATGTAACGTTTGCGCCCATGGAGGATATTTCCGAAAAACTGAGTGATGATGTTACAGTTGAGGTGTTGGGTGTTGAACAAAATGTTCTGAGATATTCCGTTTACAATGGAAAAGAAGAACTTTTGTATAATCCCTTTGAAAAGCCGGCAATAGCTGTTTTGCTGAATGGGAGATGGTTTTTAGTACCCGGATTTCCTGCGGTGGTGGATGAAGAAAATGTATTCAGCGATATAGAACCGGGGCAGTCCTGCGAGTCATGGATAGGACTTGGCAATGACTATACAGAGCTTCTTCCTGAAGGCAATTATCGTTTGATTCTCAGCCTTCTTGGCGAGTATTCAGCAGGTGAGTACGCTGTAGTTGAATTCGAAATAAAAGCTGCTTGATAAACAAATACCCCGCATCGTCTTAAGGGCGATGCGGGGTTAAACTTTTTTATACGCTTATTGCAAGGGAAATGGAGAGAATGTTTATCAGTATGTGCAGCAGTATGCTTGCCCATATCGAGCCGCCCTTTTCATAGCACCAGCAAAGTGCAATGGAAGCGGGGAGATAATAGAGGAAGTCAATGAGCAAAGACCAGCTGAAACCGGAGAAAAAGCTGCTCCATACGCAGTAGAAAGCAAAAACGACGAAAGATACACCGTATGCCATCAGGCGACCCTTGCTTCGCAGTCCTCCGAATACAACTCCGCGGAACAATACCTCCTCGGCAATAGGGGCGAGGAATATGGCAACGATGGGCATATAGCCGTTATTCAGCCGCACTTGAGAGAGAATGCTTGAGAATGCGGGGAAATTGTTCCAGCCAACAAGCCAAAAGATGAGCGACATAACGTATCGAAGTACGTAGTAGCCGAAGTAACCGAGAACAATGGCGGTTAAGGCATTCATTCGGCAGTCTATAAGATCGCTGACTGACTTAATCAGATAGGAGTGCATGGCAGCGAGAATGAAAAGACAGCTGACGGCAAAATATGCAAAGCTGGACCAATAATGATTAAGCTGAGGCGCAGCGGCTTTCATTATCATGGGAATAAGGAATTCCAGCACGATGATGTGGACGGGAATGAATATCACGCCGGGAAGAAGCTCCGTCTTGCTCATTGGAAAGCGGAAAGAGTTGGCGATCTTCTTCATCACTGCAGCTCCTTCTTCAGCTCGAAGAGCAGGTTCATGGCTTCTATGGGTGTGAGGGTGTTCAGGTCAACGGCTCGAAGCTTTTCGCTTATGCGGTCTTCGTTCATACTGCCGAAGCTGATCTGGCCATCGTCGATGGGTGCTGCGATGACGGGGGCGGCCTGCGTTGCGCCGCTTTCCAATTCTGCCAGAATGGTTCTGGAGCGCTTTATGACGCTGTCGGGAACGCCTGCCAACTTGGCAACCTCGATACCATAGCTGCGGTCGGCTCCGCCGCGAACTATTTTGCGCAGGAAGATAACGTCATCACCGCGCTTCTTGACGCTGGTGTTCAGGTTCTTCACTCCGCTCATTTCATTTTCAAGGGCGGTAAGCTCGTGATAGTGGGTGGCGAACATAGTGCGGGCGCCAAGTTTTTTGGGGTCGGTGCAGTATTCCAAAACTGCGCGGGCAATCGCCATGCCGTCAAATGTGGAGGTTCCGCGGCCTATTTCGTCAAGGATGAGCAGGCTTCGGCGGGTGGCGTGGCTGAGAATTTCGGCCACTTCGCTCATTTCCACCATGAAAGTGGACTGACCGGAAGAAAGGTCGTCCGAGGCACCGATACGGGTGAAAATGCGGTCGGTTATGCCGATGCGGGCAGAGCGGGCGGGAACGAAGCTGCCGATCTGCGCCATGAGAACTATCAGCGCGGTCTGGCGCATGTATGTGGATTTACCTGCCATGTTGGGGCCGGTTATTATTGCAACGCGGGTGCTGCTGCCGTCAAGGTCGGCATCGTTGGGAACGAAGAGCGTATCCTTGCGGGCGACCTCAACAACGGGGTGGCGTCCGTCTTTTATCTCGATAATGTCGGATACGTCAACCTCGGGCTTGCAATAATTGTTGCGCACAGCGGTTTCGGCAAGGGAGCAAAGGGCATCCAATGCGGCAACGTCGGCTGCCGTTGCGCGGATAGCTGCGGCGATGGAAACCACCTGCTGGGCGGTATCGTAGAAAAGGCGGTATTCAAGGTCGGTAACTCTGTCTCTTGCGGTAAGCAGCTGAGTTTCCAGATCCTTGAGTTCCTCGGTGATAAAGCGCTCGCAGTTTACGAGAGTCTGCTTGCGTATATAGTTTTCGGGAACGTCCTCGCTTTGGCTGCGGGGCATTTCTATGTAGTAACCGAAGACCTTGTTGTAACCGATGCGGAGCTTTTTGCCGGTGCGTTCCTTTTCTGCAGCCTCGATGGCTGCAACGGCGCCCTTGGCATTGTTGGCAAGCTCATGCAGGCGGTCAATCTCGGGATCATAGCCCTTGCGGATCATGCCACCTTCGCGGACGGAGAAGGGGGGATCTGCGCAGATTACGTCGCGGATAAGAGCAACCATGTCGCTCAGTTCATCCATTCCGCTAAGCTCGCGGAGCATGTCGCTCTTGGCGGAGGAAAGCAGCTTCTTGATTTCGGGGAGCACTTCGGCGGAGCTTGCCAGCGAAGCGAGGTCGCGGGCATTGCCGTTGCCGTAAACTATGCGGCCTATGAGTCGCTCCATGTCCTCGATGGAACGCAGACATTCGCGGACTTCGCCGCGCATAATAGTGTTGGAGACAAGTTCTGCAACCGCGTCAAGGCGGCGGTTTATGGCGGAGGTGGAAAGCAGGGGTTTTTCTATCCAGGAGCGCATAAGGCGTACGCCCATGGCGGTGCGGGTCTTATCCAGTACCCAAAGAAGACTGCCGCGCTTGTCCTTGGAGCGGATGGTTTCGGTGAGCTCAAGGTTGCGGCGGGTCTGATAGTCCAGCTCCATAAAGCGGCCTGCGGTATAGAGATTTAGGCTGTCTATATGCGCAAGACCGGTTTTCTGCGTATCGTGCAGATATGTGAGCAGACCGCCTGCTGCGGCGATAATGTGCTTCTTGTCTTCGTTTATGCTGTAGCAGTCATCACCGAAATGGCGGCGGAACTGCTCTGCTGCGGAGTGCAGCTCGAATACGCTGTCATCGGTCTGGCAAAGGCACTTGATGCGCTTTGTGAGCAGCTGGCGAACCTCGCGGTTTTCCGCGGCTGCGATGTTGATGAGCGCCTCAGTGGGGGAGTAGCGTACCAGCTCGTTGAGCACGTGGGACATAGCGTCGGGGCCGCTGAACTCGGCGGCAAGGAATTCGCCGGTGGAAATATCGGCGAAACATACCGCTGCGTTGCCGCCCTCGGCAAAGACCGTGCAGACGTAGTTCTGACGTCCTTCTTCCAGCATGGACTGCTCTATGACCGTTCCGGGAGTGATAACGCGCACTACGTCGCGGCTTACAAGACCCTTGGCCTGAGCGGGATCCTCGGTCTGCTCGCAGATAGCTACCTTGTAACCCTTGGCAAGCAAACGGGCAACGTAGCTCTCGTAAGCGTGGTAGGGTACGCCGCACATGGGGGTGCGTTCCTCGGGGGGCTTGTTTCTGTCACGGGTGGTGAGAGTAAGTTCAAGCTCCTTGGAGGCGGTAACCGCATCTTCGTTGAACATTTCGTAGAAGTCGCCGAGACGGAAGAAGAGTATGCAGTCGGGCATCTCCTGCTTTATTTTATTGTACTGCTGCATCATGGGGGTGTTTTCCGCCATTTACAGCACCTCCGTATCTGTAATAGTAAGATGTTATATAAGTTCGCCCTCAAGGCTCCATGTGGTGTTGCTGGTTATGCGCACATTTTGGAAAGTGCCGATAAGGCTTTCGGGCTCATTGAGATGCACAAGTCTGTTGCAGGAAGTGCGGGCAGTGAGCTTGCCGTTGGAAGAATTGATGCCGTCAATGAGAACACGGTACTCTTTGCCCACGTGAGCGGCCTGAGTTTCGGCAGAAATGCGGCTCTGTGCGTCAAGCAGGCGGTCAAACCATACCTGCTTTTCTGCGCGGGTGAAGGGATCGGGCATTTCGGCTGCCGGAGTTCCGTGGCGGGGAGAATAAATAAATGTGAAGAGCATATCGAAGCGAAGCTGCTCTACAAGGGAGAGCGTTTCGTTGAATTCTTCTTCGGTTTCGCCGGGGAAACCGACGATAACGTCGCTGGTGATAGCAACGCCGGGGATAGTTTTGCGGGCGGCTTCTACCAGCTCAATATACTGCTCGCGGGTGTAGCGGCGGTTCATGGCCTGCAGTACGCGGCTGCTGCCGGACTGGAAGGGCAGGTGGATGTGGCGCTCGGCCTTCTCGCAGTTTGCCAGTGTGTCAAAAAGACGCTGGGATGCATCCTTGGGATGGCTGGTCATGAAGCGGATGACGAATTCGCCGGGGATCTTGTTTATTTCTTCGATGAGGTAGGCAAAGTCATGGCCTTCGTCAAGATCCTTGCCGTAGGAATTAACGTTCTGACCGAGGAGAGTTATCTCCTTGTAGCCTGCATCTATTATCTGTCTTGCCTCGTCGATGACATTTTGCGCGTTTCTGCTGCGCTCTCTGCCGCGTACATAGGGTACGATGCAGTAGGAGCAGAAATTGTTGCAGCCGTACATTACGCTCAGCCATGCCTTAACATCGTGGATGCGGTAGGAGGGCAGACCCTCGAAACGCTCGCCGTCGATTTGGCGCACTTCAAAAATGCGGCCCTTGTGAGGCTTGACGGTCTTTTCCAGCAGCTCGGGGAAGCGGTAAAGTTCATGGGTGCCGAAAACGAGGTCGACGTGAGGGTAGGATTTTTTTACCTTCAGTGCCACCTGCTCCTGAGTTACCATGCAGCCGCAGAGGGCGATAAGCTGACCGGGCTTGGCTTTTTTTGCGTGAACAAGTGCGCCTACGTTGCCAAGTGCGCGCATTTCAGCGTGCTCGCGAACGGCGCAGGTATTTATTACGATGAGGTCGGCCTCATATTCGTTATCGGTGAAGCGGTAGCCCATCTCGTGAAGCATTCCGCGTATTTTTTCGCTGTCCGCCTCGTTCTGCTGGCAGCCGTAGGTGTCAACCATGGCGAGGGGAGTTTCGGGCAGGGCGGCGGTGTGCTCCGCCATGCGCTTCATTATTTCTTTTTGGCGTTCCAACTCGGCGGAGGGAACATTGATTACATTATGCGCCAAGACGAAAGCCTCCTTTTCACAGAATAATACATTATATCATTCTTCGCCGAAAGATACAAGAAACTTGAAAAATTTCTTCCGATATGTATAATAGATTGAAAACAATATTCGGAGGAGATACCATGGAATTTATAGCAGCAAGAGCTGAACATATAGATGCGATACTGGAAATTGCCGCTCAGGCCACAGCGCAGCTGAAACGCATGGGCGTCGACCAGTGGCAGAAGGGATATCCCAACCGCAGTTCCTGGGAAAACGATGTTGCCAAGGGTGCGGCATGGATAGCCGTCGAAGACGGAAAAGTGCTGGGCAGCATGAGCTTTCTCACCGAGCCCGAGGAGGCCTACGAAAAGATAGAAGGTGCGTGGCTGTCCGATATGCCCTATGCATCCATTCACCGTGTCTGCGTTGCCGATGACAGCAAGGGCCGCGGCATTGCGGGAAAGCTTTTTGAGCATGGCTTTGCCCTTGCGAGAGAGCGCGGCATCGCCTCCGTGCGCGTTGATACCCATAGAGATAATGCTCCCATGAACCGCGCCATAGCCAAGGCAGGCTTCACTTACTGCGGAGTTATTCACCTTGTCGGTACAGAGGAAAACGGCAACGAGCGCGTGGCTTTTGAGGTGCTGCTGTAATTTGGGCATAACCTACAATATAGAACGGCTGAATTGGTTGAATACGGCGAAAAGCTTTGCGGACACTCTTTGCTTTCTTTACAAATATTGTGCCCCATGATATAGTTACCATGTCTGTAATCAGAGCAGAATTGCCCGATTTGACCTATGAAACAAGACAAAATAATCATCGAAAGGATGTTATCTAAATGCTGACTAAAAGACAGAACCTCCTCGAAACTATTCGCGGCGGTAACCCCGACAGATTCGTTAACCAGTATGAGGCTTTTGCTATCCAGATGGGCAACCCCATCAGCGCACGCAGCCCCATGCCCCAGTACGGCCAGCACAATGTTGTTGACGCTTGGGGTGTAAGCCGTTCCTTCCCCATCGGTACTCCCGGTGCATTCCCTGACCACGACGAGGCACATATCCTCCTGAAGGATCCCACCAAGTGGAGAGAAGTTCTCAAGGCTCCTCAGGTAGTATTCCCCGAAGAAGAGTGGAAGCCCTTCGTCGAGGCTGCTAACGCCATCGACCGCAACGAGTATTTCGTTACCACTTTCTTTGCTCCCGGTATCTTTGAGCAGTGCCATTACTTCATGGAGATCTCCAACTGCCTCATAAACTTCTACGAAGAGCCCGAAGCAATGCACGAGATCATCGACTACATCACCGAGTACGAGCTGGCATACGCAGCAGAAGTCTGCAAGTATATCAAGCCCGACGCTCTCTTCCACCACGATGACTGGGGCAGCCAGCTGTCCACCTTTATCTCTCCCGCTATGTTCGAAGAGTTCTTCCTGCCTGCATACAAGAAGGTTTACGGCTTCTACAAGGAGCACGGCGTTGAAGTTATCATGCACCACTCCGACTCCTATGCAGCAACCCTCGTTCCCTACATGATCGACATGGGTATTGACATTTGGCAGGGCGTAATGCGCTCCAACAACATCAGCGAGCTGATGGAGAAGTATAAGGGCCAGATCACCTTCATGGGCGGCATCGACAGCGCTACCGTTGACTATGAAGGCTGGACTGACGAAGTTGTTGCAGCCCGCGTAAAGGAAGCTTGCGAAGAGTTCGGCAAGCTGTACTTCATTCCCAGCGCATCTCAGGGTCTGCCCATGAGCAACTATCCCGGCGTTTACGAAGCTCTCACCAGAGAAATCGACAACTGCTCCAAGGCAATGTTCTAATCCTACATAAAACCGTCTGCCGCAGTCTGCTGACTGCGGCAGATTTTTTGTTGCCATAAAATATAAAAACAATGCTTTTCAAACGAGGTTGAAAGTGCTATTATTAAGCATATAACTGTTTTGGAATAGAGGTGGATCATGAAAACCGCCAAAAAGACATTGATAACCGATTTTACCGAGGGTAACGTCAATAAGCAGCTGATCATATTTGCTGCACCCTTGTTTTTGTCCAACCTCCTGCAGATCGTCTACAACATGGTAGATATGATAGTGGTAGGTCAGGTGCTTGGTGCCACGGGCCTTTCGGCAGTTGCTGTCGGCGGCGATGTTTCGGGCTTCCTTACCTTTCTTGCCATGGGATTTTCCAGTGCTGCTCAGGTGCTTATCTCCAAGCACATAGGCGCAGGCGAGCGGCATAAACTGGGCCGCTTCGTGGGAACTATGTGTACGTTCCTGCTGAGTATCGCCGTAATTCTCAGCGTGGTTTGCATCTGCCTGCGAGAACCTCTGCTGAAACTGATGAATACTCCTGCCGAGGCCTTTTCCGAGGCGCTGAAATATTCTACTGTCTGCATGGCGGGTATGATTTTTACCTACGGATATAATATGGGTTCGGCAATACTCCGCGGTATGGGCGACTCCAAGCGGCCTTTTGTGTTTATAAGCGTTGCCGCAATACTGAATCTTATCCTTGACCTGATTTTTGTTATAGCTTTCCGATGGGGCGCTATGGGTGCTGCGTTGGCAACGGTAATAAGTCAGGCAGTAAGCTTCATAAGCTGCGCGGTGTTTATCTATAAGAACAGAACTTATTACGAGATAAACGTTACTGCCCGCGATTTCTTCCACATAGACGGCGAAATGCTTGCAGAACTGGTAAAACTGGGCGTTCCGATGGCGATAAAGAGTGCCGCCGTGCGTTTTTCCAAGCTGTTCGTAAACTCTTGGGTAAATTCTTACGGTGTTACGGTTTCTGCCTTCTCGGGTATAGCCAATAAGATCAGCACCACCAGTAATCAGGTTTCCAGCGCGGTGAATACCGCAGGCTCCTCCATGGTGGGACAGAATATAGGCGCAAAGAAATATGACCGCGTTAAAAAGGTCATGGTGTCCATTTATAAGATAACCCTGCTGGTGGCTGTGGTGCTTTCGGCACTGTTTATTTTCTGGCCGGAGCAGATATACGGGATCTTTACATCCGAGAGAGCGGTTATAGAGCTGGGTGTGTCCTACGTTCCCGTGGTGATCCTTGTATTCTTCGGCAATACTGCCCGCTCGGGTATGAATGCGCTGATAAACGGCAGCGGCAATACCACGGTAAACTTTGTAACTGCCATTCTTGACGGCATAATCCTCCGTATAGGCCTTGGACTTCTGTTCGGTCTTGTCTTCAAGATGGGATACCTTGGCTTCTTCCTTGGCGATGCACTGGCGGGATTCACACCCTTCTTTATAGGACTGGTGTTCTATTTCGGAGGTAAGTGGAAAAAAGAATAAGGATGAAAAGCGGCGATGCACTTGTATCGCCGTTTTGTGCGCGCTGAAATTGAAATCGGTGGGTGAGGCAGGCTGAATAACTTGGGCAAATAAAATTTTGCCATATTTTTTTGTTTTTTGTGCAATTAGCATTGTTTTGGGGCAAAATAAATTCAATGTTTTTCTTATAGATTGTGATAAAAAAACTTGCAGGGAGGGCAAAGACGCTGTATAATTACTCTGTTATAGACGTAACGATTGTAGCGAATAATTTTATTCGTTTTTATAGCGAGCATTTGCCCGCTGCTTTATCAGACGGAGGAGAAATATATGGAACGTAAAGTTGGTACAGTTTCCAGGGGTATCCGCTGCCCCATAATTCGTCAGGGTGACGATTTGGCTAATATAGTTGTAAGCAGTGTTCTCGAAGCTGCAGAAGCCGAAGGCTTTGCAATGCGTGACCGTGACGTTATTGCCGTTACGGAGTCTGTCGTTGCAAGAGCTCAGGGCAACTATGCTTCTGTTGAAGCTATTGCTGAGGATGTCCGCAGCAAGTTCGGCGGCGGCACCATCGGCGTTATCATGCCCATTCTTTCCAGAAATCGTTTTGCGATTTGCCTGCGCGGTATTGCAGGCGGTGCAGATAAAGTTGTTCTCATGCTCAGCTTCCCCAGCGACGAGGTTGGTAACGAAATCGTTTCCTGGGATAAGCTGGACGAAGCCGGTGTAGATCCCTACCGCGACGTTCTCACCCTTGAGCGCTATCGTGAGCTCTTCGGCGAAAATCGCCATCCTTTCACCGGCGTGGACTACGTTCAGTATTATAGCGACATTATCCGCGAGAGCGGCGCAGAGGTAGAGGTTATCCTCGCCAATGATCCCCGCGCTATCCTCGCATATACCGGAAAGGTGCTTACCTGCGATATCCATACCCGTCAGCGCAGCAAACGTCTCCTTGCCAAGGCTGGCGCCGAGATCGTATATGGTCTTGACGATATCCTTACTCAGTCTGTCAACGGCAGCGGCTACAACGAGCAGTTCGGTCTTCTCGGTTCCAATAAGGCTACCGAGGATTCCGTAAAGCTCTTCCCCAGAGATTGCAGCGCACTGGTAAATGAGATCCAGAGCGGCGTTCTCAGCAGAACCGGAAAGCACGTTGAAGTAATGGTTTACGGCGACGGTGCCTTCAAGGATCCCGTAGGCAAGATTTGGGAACTGGCTGACCCCTGCGTAGGTGTTGCCTATACCGAAGGTCTGGACGGTACCCCCAACGAGATCAAGATAAAGTATCTTGCTGATAATGACTTTGCAGATCTCAGCGGCGAAGCGCTCAAGGAAGCTATTTCCCAGCGCATCCGCGATAAGAAGGAAAATCTGGTTGGCGATATGGCTTCTCAGGGTACCACTCCCCGCCGCCTTACCGACCTTATTGGCTCTCTCTGCGACCTGACCAGCGGTTCCGGCGATAAGGGAACCCCGATCATCCACATTCAGGGTTATTTCGATAATTTCACCAACTGATAACAACGGAGGTAATAATTATGTCTGGAAATATTCGTCCCGAAACTATGGAGCGTATTACCACTCCTGCCCTCGCACAGGCTTTTATTGACGAGCAGATCGCTGCAGTTCGCGCTCAGGTAGGCGATAAGAAGGTTCTGCTGGCTCTTTCCGGCGGTGTTGACTCTTCCGTTGTTGCCGCTCTTCTCATTAAGGCTATCGGCAAGCAGCTCACCTGCGTTCACGTAAACCACGGTCTCATGCGTAAGGGTGAGAGCGAGCAGGTTATTGAAGTATTCGGCAAGGAGCTGGATGCAAACCTTATCTATGTTGATGCTACCGACCGTTTCCTCGATCTCCTCGCAGGCGTAGACGAGCCCGAGAAGAAGAGAAAGATCATCGGTGCAGAGTTCATCAAGGTCTTTGACGAGGAGTCCTCCAAGCTGGAGGGTATCGACTTCCTCGCTCAGGGTACCATCTACCCCGACATTCTTGAGTCCGACGGCGTAAAGGCCCACCACAACGTTGGCGGCCTGCCCGAAGATATGAAGATGGAGCTTGTCGAGCCCGTCAAGCTTCTTTATAAGGACGAGGTCCGCGTTGTCGGTGAGGCTCTTGGCCTGCCCCACAGCATGGTTTACCGTCAGCCCTTCCCCGGCCCCGGTCTGGGCGTACGTTGCCTCGGTGCAATCACCCGCGACCGTCTCCACGCTCTGCGTGAGGCCGACGCTATCCTCCGCGAGGAGTTCGATAAGAACGGCCTTGCAGGCAAGGTTTGGCAGTACTTCATCGCTGTGCCCGACTTCAAGAGCGTTGGCGTAAAGGACGGCAAGCGTTACGAGGGTTGGCCCGCAATCATCCGCGCCGTCAACACCACCGACGCTATGAGCGCAACTATCGAGGAGATCCCCTATGCTCTTCTCCACCATATTACCGACCGTATCACCCACGAGGTAGACGGCATCAACCGCGTCTGCTTCGACCTCACTCCCAAGCCCATCGGCACCATCGAGTGGGAATAAGCACAGAAACCGACTTTCCCCGGTGAACACCGGTAAAAGTGGCTTTTCAGAACAGAGTTGATACTGTTTTGATACTGTAATCAAAATTCCCACAATAATCACACAAGAGGAAATCCCTCCTGTTTGAACGCTTCAGTTCAAGCAGGAGGGATTTTTTATGTTTTCGGCTTTCTGTTCGGGAAGGAGTCCTCCATCCATTGGATGTACTCTTCCACGGTGATCTTTCCGTCAGCGCAGTCATCACGCAGAGCAATGGCCTGATATTTCCATTTCTTGAAAGCATCCTCTTTGATCTGCTTGACCCGGACTCTGGCGGCGTAGCGCTTGTAATATTTGTTGTAAATGGGAATGGCCTTGTTGTCCGCGTTCCTTGCCTTGTAATTCTCAGCGGCGGCAAGTTCCTGGCAGTTACGGGTTTCGCCCTCTGCGATGCGCTCACAGTAGTTAGTGTCTTAGTTGCCCTTCATAATAAAGTATTTTCCGCCACGCTTACACTTGCGGAAAC
>JAFYLI010000127.1 GCA_017537165.1 Oscillospiraceae bacterium
GAGGTACATACCGACTTCGGAGCACTCGCCGGTGAAGTTAGCCATCAGCTGATCGAAGATGTACTTCTTGTCTTCCTCGGTGATGTCGGGGTTATTCTTAACGGTCTTTGCGTAGATGCCGTACTCGTGCTCGGCAGCCAGCTTCATCTCGCCAACGACCTCGTTGAACTTCTCGGCGGGAACCTTGCAAACGGGGCACTTCTCAGGTGCGCTGTCGCCTTCGTGAACATAACCGCAAACGCTGCAAACGAACTTCTTCATAATAATTTCCTCCTGATATGTTGAAATAAATTTTGTTTTTTATTTTTAGCAGTTATTCTGCCTGTTTACTCTTCTTTGCAATTTCTGCATACGCCGCGATAAATTATCTCGCAGCTTTCTATTTTGCCGCAATCCTCAGCGGCGGCGGGAATCGGTATCGGCTCTCTGTCCTCCACGTCCAGCACCGAGCAGCAGCTTCTGCATACGAAGTGAGAGTGGGGGGCGGTGTCCGCATCGAATCGCTCCTGCCCGTCAACTACACCAACGGTGATGATCTTGCCCTCGGCCTTGAACATCGCCAGGTTTCTGTAGACGGTGCCGAGGCTGATGTCGGGGTATTCTTTCTTGACTTGTTCGTATATCCACTCCGCTGTGGGGTGGCTTTTTGTAGAGGAAAGAACCTCGTATACCGCCGTGCGCTTTTTGCTGTAGCGTACCGCTCGTTCCATCGCCTCATCTCCTTTCGGGCTTGGATTTGCTTAACAGTAACAATTCTTGTTTGCATTATACGGTCTGATACCCCATTTTGTCAATAGGTTTTTGAAATTTTTTTTGATATTTTTTGGGAGTCTTATCAAAGGGGGAGGAAAACCTTGTGTGCAAACAAAAATTATAACTGAGTGTTGCTAAAATAGATTGAAAGTATTATAATAGCTATAATTGGCGTGATATGCCCCGAAAAGGCGGTGAGGAAGATAAAGATACTGGCTGTTTCCGATTTCGAGAGCAAGTTCATATGGGATCACTTTGACCCCACCATATTTAAAAGTATGGACCTTATAATATCCTGCGGCGATTTGAAGGCATCCTATCTCAGTTATCTTGTAACAATGATCCCCGCTCCGCTTTTTTATGTTCACGGTAACCATGACGCGTCCTATCTCCACCGTCCTCCCGAAGGCTGCGTGGATATTGACGGCAAGGTCATAGAGTATAAGGGCCTTCGCATCGCGGGCCTCGGCGGCTGTAAGGGCCAGATGGGTGCTTATCAGTACAGCGACGGGCAGATGTGGAAAAGAGCAAAGAAGCTGGAAAGCGGGATAAAGAAGCATAAGGGTATCGACATTTTCGTTTCCCATGCCGCACCTCTTGACCGCTGCGACGGCGACGATGATTTCCACCGCGGCTTTGAGGCGTTCTGCCACATTAACGATACATATGAACCCAAGTACCACTTCTTCGGTCATTGCCACCTGAGCGGCTCCCCCGTAAACAGCAAGGCCGTTACCGTTATAGGCGGCACCACCATGGTCAATGCTTCCGGCTACCGCATCATTGAGCTTGACCCCGAGAATAAATAAAGATATAAACGGCACAAGCCTTTATATACAATAATGTATTTTTTATATTTTCTAAGGAGGAAAATATCATGGCAAACACTATCTTCAGATACGACCAGCTTAACCCCATCATCTTTGGTGCTAATGCTATCGGCTGCGTTGGTGAAGAGCTCACCAAGCTCGGCTGCAAGAAGCTTATGCTCGTCTGCGGTCCCAACGTTACCAAGTCCGGCGCTCTCGTAAAGTGTGAAGAGAGCCTGAAGGCAGAGAACATCGGCTACGTTTACTGGAACGAAGTTGAGCCCGATGCTCCCTCCAGCCTCATCAACAGAGCTGCAAAGTACGCTATCGACGAGGGCTGCGACGCTGTTCTCGGTGTTGGCGGCGGCTCCTGCATGGACCTTGCAAAGGGTATCGCTCTCCTGCTCGATAAGAAGGAGACTGAGATCGAGAAGTACATGCCCGGTCCTCCCCTGACCATTCAGCCCAACGTACCCATCATCCTTGCTCCCACCACCTCCGGTTCCGGCTCTGAGGGTACTCAGGTTTCCGTTATCACCCACGAGGGCGTAGGCCAGAAGAGAGCTATCTTCATCCACGCTACCCTCGGTATCATCGACCCCGTTCTCACCCTCACCTGTCCTCCCTCCGTTACCGCTCAGGCCGGTTTCGACGTTCTCGCTCACTGCGTAGAAGCTATCACCAGCCGTGACCGTAACCCCCACTCCGAAGTTATCGCACTGAGCGCTCTGCGCCGCGTTCGCGACAACCTGGTAGAGTGCTACAAGAACGGCTCCAACCTGGACGCTCGTTCCGAGATGGCTCTCGCTTCCAACTGGGCAGGTCTTGCATTCGTTAACACCGACGTACATCTGGGCCACATCACCTGCGACGCTCTCTCCGCTTCCTGCCACACCCCTCACGGCATCGAGTGCGCATGGGTTACCCCCGTTCTCCTCAAGCTCATGGCTGACTACGTTCCCGCAGAGATCAAGAAGATCGCTGAGGCAATGAGAGTTGAGCTCACCGGTTCCGAGACCAACCTCGAGGTTGCTGAGAAGATCGGCGACGTTATCCACGAGATGATGAAGGCTTGCGATGTTAAGAGCCTTGCAGGCTACGGCAAGACCCGTGAAGACGCTCTCGCAGGCGCCAACGTTATCGTTGAAGGTCCCCACCTGTGGGGTAAGTGCCCCGTTTATGTTGAGAAGCCTCTCACCATGGACGATGCAGTTAAGTTCCTCGGCGATATCTACGACAGCTATCAGTAATTTCCCGAATTCAAAGGTGCAGGGACTTTTCCGTCCCTGCACCTTTCAAAACATAGCGCGCTCCTGCGCGCGGTAAAGAAAGGTAGAGCAGAAATGAAAGTATTGCTTATAAACGGCAGTCCCCACGAAAAGGGCTGCACCTATACCGCTCTTGAGGAGGTAGCCGCCACTCTGCAGGCAAACGGCGTTGAAACCGAGATTTTCTGGATAGGCAATAAGCCCATTGGCGGCTGTATCGGCTGCGGTACCTGCTTCCGCGAAAGAAAAGGCTGCGTATTCGGCGCTGAGGACGGCGTAAACGAATGCACCGCCAAGATAAAGGATGCAGACGGCGTGGTCATCGGCTCTCCCGTTCACTTCGCATCCGCAGGCGGCAACATCTGCGCTTTCCTTGACAGAGTTTTCTACTCCAAGTCCGATTTTGCAGGCAAGCCCGCCGCAGCTATCGTAAGCTGCCGCCGCGGTGGCAGCAGCGCATCCTTCGATCGCCTGAACAAGTACTTCACCATTTCCGCAATGCCCATAGTCAGCTCCAACTATTGGAACGGCGTTCACGGCAACTCCCCCGAGGAGGTAAAGCAGGATCTGGAGGGTATGCAGGTAATGCGCAATCTGGGCAACCAGATGGCATGGCTGCTCAAGTGCATCGAGGCAGGTAAGGAAAAGGGCATCGAGCGCCCCGGTATCGTCTTTAAGGACAGAACCAACTTTATCCGCTGATTTGGGCGAAAAACAAAATTTTTCCCCTCTTATTATTGTAAAACTGAAAAAATAGGCGTAAAATGGCCTTGCGGACATTGGCCGCCTTGATATAAATGCGCCCTTTTGGGGCGTCTGAAGCCGAAAGAAAAAGTAAATTCTTTTCAAATATAATTATTTGGAGGCGTTAAAATTGAAAATTAAAGCAGCAATTACCCGTGAAACGGGCAAAATCGAGATCGAGACTCTTGAGCTTGCCGCTCCTAAGGCCGGCGAAGTTCTCGTTAAGGTAGTAGCATGCGGCGTTTGCCATACCGATGCTTCCTCCATCAA
>JAFYLI010000128.1 GCA_017537165.1 Oscillospiraceae bacterium
AGAGCGGCATCAAGCCCGTTGTATGTATTAACAAGTTCTACACCGATACCGATGCCGAGGTTGCTCTTATCCGTAAGATCTGCGCAGAAAACAACGTTCGCTGTGCACTGAGTGAGCACTGGCAGTACGGTGGTGACGGTGCTCTTGAATTGGCTCAGGCAGTTATAGACGCTTGCGAGGAGCCCGAAGAGCCCATCAAGTATCTGTATGACCTCACCACTCCACTGCGTGAGCGTGTAGAACTTATCGCCAAGGAAGTTTACGGTGCCGACGGTGTAGACTGGGCACCTGAAGCTCTCGCCAAGGCCGAGCGTTTCGAAAATGATCCTAAGTACGCTGACTACTGCACCATGATGGTTAAAACACACTTGTCTCTCAGCCATGATCCCACTTTGAAGGGTGTACCCAAGGGTTGGCGTCTTCCCATCCGCGATATCCTTGAATATGGCGGCGCAAAGTTCCTCTGCCCCATGGCCGGTTCCATCAGCATGATGCCCGGTACCTGCTCCAACCCTGCATATCGCAAAGTTGACGTTGATCTCGAAACCGGCGCAGTCACCGGACTGTTCTAAACCAAATCCCAAAAGATCAAATCCCCCTGACAACATTGAAAAGTGTCAGGGGGATATTTTTTATGCGCTAAGCAGCTGGGTGAGTCTGCTTGCTATAGTTTTTATAAATTCTTCAGTATTAACAGTTTTAGGTTCAAGGCCTTCGGCCAGACCTGCAAGGTCTTTTGTCATAACACCGCTGTTAAGAGTATCAAGGCAAGCCTGCTCCAGCTTATCCGCATAATTGCAAAGTTCATTAATTCCGTCAAATTCGCCACGTTTTCTCAATGCACCGCTCCATGCAAAAATAGTAGCAATAGGATTGGTAGAGGTTTCCTCACCGTTAAGGTGGCGGTAATAGTGGCGGGTAACGGTTCCATGTGCGGCTTCATACTCAAATTTTCCGTCAGGAGAAACCAGAACAGAGGTCATCATAGCAAGACTGCCGAACGCTGTGGAAACCATATCGCTCATTACATCGCCGTCATAATTCTTGCACGCCCAAATAAATCCGCCCTCAGAGCGAATAACACGGGCAACGGCATCGTCGATAAGCGTGTAGAAATATTCAATTCCCAGCTCTTCAAAACGATTCTTATACTCCTCGTCGTAAATACGCTGGAATATCTCCTTAAATGCACCGTCGTATACCTTGGAAATGGTATCCTTAGTGGAGAACCACAGATCCTGCTTCATTTCAATGGCGTAGTTAAAGCAGGAACGGGCAAAGCTCTCAATGGACTTTTCATTGTTATGCATACCCTGGATAACACCTGCGCCAAACATCTTCTGAATAGTCTGGCGGCTTACCTTGCCGCTCGCACCGGTGAACACCAGCTCAGCAGTGCCGGGCTCATCGGTACGGAGCTCAACTGCCTTATAAACGTCGCCGTAAGCATGACGAGCAATGGTAATGGGTTTCTTCCAGTTTTTAACCACGGGTTTTACGCAGTCGATAATTATAGGTGTTCTGAATACAGTACCGTCCATAACGCTGCGGATCGTTCCGTTGGGGCTCTTCCACATCTCCTTGAGCTTATATTCGCTCATTCGCTGAGTATTGGGAGTTATGGTCGCGCACTTTACTGCGACACCAAGCTTTTTTGCAGCCTCAGCTGCAGCAACGGTTACCTCGTCATTGGTGCGGTCGCGTTCCATAAGACCAAGGTCATAGTACTCACTTTTAAGCTCGACAAAGGGCAGAATAAGCTCGTCCTTTATCATTCGCCAAAGAATTCGGGTCATTTCGTCGCCGTCCATTTCAACGACGGGAACATTCATCTTAATCTTTTCCATACTTTCCTCCACGAGATAAAAGGCTTACTCCGCATGTCCTGCAGCGTAATAATTCATAAGGCAGCCATCCATAAGAATGGTACGCTCATTATCGGTCAGACCGGTCAGATTAAGTGTAATATCCTCAACCTTATCGCCGCTGATAACCTTTGCAGGGATTCTCTCTACCTTATTTGCAATAGCCTCACGTATGCCGGGAACAAAAACATAGTCGCCTGCTGCATAGTCAAATTCGGTTTCCTTGTCAATAGTGAAAGGAACAAGACCCCAGTTTATGCAGTTGCTGCGGTAACGCTTGGTAGCGTATTCATAGCAGATATTGGCGCCGCCGCCCAGAACTTTCTGGCAGGATGCAGCCTGCTCACGAGCGCTGCCGTCGCCGGGCTTCTTAGCAAATACGCAGGAAACTATATCGGTATTCTCCAGCAGCTTCTCAGCATCTGCGCTAACCTTTGCAAGAACATCAATAACTTCTGCAGGCTTCTCCCCTGCGCGTCTTGCTTCATCCATTGCGCGTATAGCCTTGGATGCGGGTACATACTCGGGAACGCGGCGGGAAAGGGCAAAATCGGAAAGGCGGATGGGATTGGAGCGATAAGAAGAGGTTTCGCCGGAGGGGATAAGCTCGTCGGTGGTGGTAACCTCGTCGAAGATGACCGCTGCCAATTTGCAAAGCAGATTATCACCAAGAGCGTTGAATCTGGGCCAATCGGTAATATTGGGGCCAAACTTCAGTTCCGCTTCAGGCTGTGCCTTTCCGAAACCGAAGTATATACGCTTATTATAAGCAGAAGGATCGAAAACATATTTCTTTTCGGGAATATCGTACTCAATGTCGGTTGCTGCCGTAATAACGCCGCCGTTTGCTGCCGTTGCTGCGATACTGCGGGCATCCATAAGTGCTACAGCAGATATCTGTCCTTCACCGGGCTTGGAACCTTCGCGGTTGGGGAAATTACGGGTAGCGTGGCGGATACTCAATGCGTTATGGCCGGGAGTATCACCTGCACCGAAGCAAGGGCCGCAGAATGCGGGCTTGATAACAGCGCCTGCTGCCATCAGAGTTTCGGCGGTACCGTCGCGAGTAATTGCCATACCGATGGGCATGGAGGAAGGATATACGGAAAGGTTGAAGTAACCGTCCCCCACACTCTGTCCGTCAAGGATCGCAGCAGCCTCTGTAAGGTTATCATACATACCACCGGAACAGCCAACGATAACACCCTGATCAGCAACAACCTTACCGTCAACAATTTTATCGGTAAGCTTCAGCTCAACCTGACCGCCAAGCTGCTTGTTGCAATCTTCCTGTACGCGGGTAAGAACACCCATAGGATCTGCCTGCAGTTCTTTAACGGTAAC
>JAFYLI010000129.1 GCA_017537165.1 Oscillospiraceae bacterium
CCAAAATCGCTGAGCAGCTCTACGGCGTGACCAACGGTGTGGCCGAAGTTGAGGAGTCTGCGCTCACCCTTGTCCCGCTCGTCCGCTTCGACGACGTCTCGCTTTATCTCCACGCAGCGAGCGATTACGTCTTCGCTCATGGCAGAAGGAATGTCTTGCAGAACATCAAAAAGTGCCGCATCCTTTATCATTGCGTACTTTATTATCTCCGAGCAACCGTCCCGCAGGATGTCCTCGGAAAGGGTTTTAAACGTATCGGTATCGCAGAGCACCAAAGAAGGCTGATGGAACGCGCCCAGCAGGTTCTTGCCTGCAGGCAGGTCGACCGCTGTTTTTCCGCCGACAGATGCATCCACCGCAGCAAGCAGTGTGGTGGGCAGCTGAACGAAGTCAATGCCTCTTCGGTAGGTGGCGGCGGCAAAACCCGTAAGGTCACCTATAACGCCTCCGCCCAAAGCCACTGCGGCATCGCCGCCGCTTATGTCTTTCTCTGCCATGAAGCTTATTATATTAAGGTATGTTTCGGGAGTCTTACTGGCTTCGCCGTGGGGAATAACTATCTTCTCCACTCTGTACCCCGCCGCAGCCAGTGAGTTTTCCACCGCCGCGCCGTAGAGCGCGTCCACCACATCGTCGGTTACAAGACAAAGTGCACTGCCGCCGTTTACGGCTTTTACGCGCTCTCCCGCTTCTCTCAGCAGACCGCTGCCTATTATCACATCGTATTTTTTTGAAGCACTGACTGTTACCGTCCTGCTCATCCGTCTACCTCTTCCTTACGGCGTCTGCCCTCTGCCAGCAGTTCACGCAGAGTGTCGGCATCGCCGTTTTCAATAGCGTTTCTGTACTCCTTCAAGGATGCAATAAGTCCGTCCAGTTCGGAAACCAGATAATCTGCATTATCCATAAACAGCTCCGTCCACATCACCTCGTTGAGCTTGGCTACACGGGTAAGGTCTTTGTAGCTGCCCGCGGAGAAACCCTTATGAGTTTTTGCCGTATCGCTCTTAATGTACGCGTTGGAAACCACGTGAGCCATCTGGGAGGTGAAGGCAATTATGCGGTCATGCTCCTCAGCGGTGGAAATGGTGATGCGTCCGAACATGGCGGGAGCAAGAATATTCTTTATGCGCTCAAGGAGCTCAATATCCTCATAATTGGGAGGAATGATTACCATAGACGCGCCCTTGAAAAGGTCAGCGCGGCTGTGTTTATAACCGGAATTCTGCAGGCCCTCCATGGGGTGGCCGCCTGCGTAGGTGAAGCCATACTTTGCGGCTATTTCGAAGCAGGGCTTGCATACCTTGCGCTTTACACCGCAGCAGTCAATTACTATAGCGTTCTTGGCGATATGGGGAGCATTTTTCTCCATCCATTCCACGCTTGCCCCGGGGTAAACGCAGAGGAGTATGAGCTCGCATTCTCCGATATTGTCGGCTGTGAGTTCGCCGTCGGTTACACCTGCGATGCAGGACATTTCGAGGATCGCAGCATCTGTATCCGCAGCATAAACTTCGTGGCCCGCTTCCTTATATGCCTTTGCCATGGATCCGCCTATCAGGCCAATACCGACTATACCTGTTTTCATTTGCTTACCGCCTCTCTTACTACTGCAACGCTTCTTGCGACGTCATCGAACTCATCGGGAGTGAGGGACTGAGCGCCGTCGCAGAGAGCGTTCTTGGGATCGTTGTGAACTTCTATCATGATACCGTCTGCTCCGCAGGCTGCTGCGGCCAGTGCCATAGGTTTAACAAGCTTTGCTATACCGGTTGCGTGGCTGGGGTCGATAACCACGGGAAGGTGGGTCATTTCGTGAAGCAGGGGTACGCAGGAAAGATCGAGGGTGTTTCTGGTTGCGGTTTCGAAGGTTCTTATTCCGCGCTCACAGAGGATGACCTGCTCGTTGCCGCCTGCCATAACGTACTCGGCACTCATCAGCAGTTCCTGCAGAGTGCTGGACATACCGCGCTTGATGAGAACGGGCTTATTCATCTTGCCCAGTTCCTTGAGCAGTTCGAAATTCTGCATGTTTCTTGCGCCTACCTGAATGACGTCTACGTTATCGAAATACTTCAGCTGGTGGATATCCATAACCTCGGTAACGATGGGCAGACCGGTCAGCGCCTTGGCTTCTTCAAGGAGCTTGATGCCCTCGCCCTGCAGACCCTGGAAGGAGTAAGGAGAGGTACGGGGTTTGAATGCACCGCCGCGGAGCATTCCCGCGCCCGCTGCCTTGACACGCTGTGCGACCTCACAGATCTGCTCGGGGCTCTCTACGGAGCAGGGGCCCGCGATGAACTGGAAATTTCCGCCGCCTATCTTTACTCCGCCCACGTCCACTACGGTATCCTCAGGATGGAACTTTCTGTTTGCACTCTTATAAGGCTCACTGACTCGCTTTACGCTTTCGATGATATCAAGACCTACGAGCAGATCGGTATCTATTCTTGTGGTATCACCGATGAGGCCGAGAATGGTGTGGCTTTCGCCCTTAACTACTCTAACGGCCAGACCGCGGTGTTCAAACCATACGCAAAGGTTCTCTATCTGCTTGTCGGATGCTCCGTGTTTAAGAATTGCAATCATGATTTATTCGCTCCTTCGAAAAATAAATAAGGGTCATGCAGCGTTCTCTGCATGACCCGAAAAACTCTTACTATTAAAGGTCGGTATAAAAACTTACGCAGCAGAAAACGCTCTTACTTTAGAAAGGCTAAAGTAAAAGTAAAAGCTAAAAAAGTATGCAACTGCGAAAAGCTTATTGAGCATTGGATTACTCTCCTATACTTTAATTGCTTGAATTGTAGCACCATTGATTTAAAGTGTCAATACATAAATTTGGTATTTTCTATATTTTTTCATTTTCACCATATACGTCAAGATAGGCCTACTGCTTTTTCGGCATTCTCTGCTTAATGTTGCTCTTGTTTTTTTCCGTCATATGTTGTAAAATAATGCGTATTGATTAAAATCAGGCGAGCTATGCCCGCCATAACTTTAAAAAGAGGTGTAACCCGAAAATGCTTACCAATAAGGAAAACTACATGCGCGTTCTTAATCGCGAATGTCCCGAGTCCGTTCCCACTTCTGCAATGTCCATGTTCCGTCCCTCCATCCTCAACACCAGAAGAAATCCCAATGGTTCCGGTTTTGACCAGTGGGGTATCGAATACGTTATCTCCGAGGAATCCGGCTTCGCAGGCGGCTTCATTCCCAAGCCCGGCGAGTTCATGCTGGAGGACATCACCAAGTGGCGCGACGTTCTTACCGCTCCCGACCTGACCAATGTTGACTGGGAAGCAATGGCTAAGAAGGATATGGAAAACATCGACCGCGACAGAGCTCCCGTAGCTTCCGACGCTGTTACCGGCTTCTTCCAGGCTCTCATTAACTACATGGGCTTCACCGAAGGTCTCTGCGCTTGCTATGAAGAGCCCGAAGAGGTAAAGGCCATCATGGAGTGGCACAACAGCATCAACCTCGAGATCGCAAAGAACATCATCAAGTACTACAAGCCCGATATGCTCTGGCTCCCCGATGACGTTGCTACCGCACGTTCTCCCTTCATCTCTCAGGAGATGTTCCAGGAGCTCTTCAAGCCCTATTGGAAGCAGTACACCGAGCTCTTCCTGGATGCAGGCATCCCCTGCCAGCTCCATTGCTGCGGCGAATGCACCATCCTGCTCGACGATTTCGTAGACTGCGGCTTCACCGCATGGGATCCCGCTCAGGTCATGAACGATCTGGTTGCTGTTAAGGCAAAGTACGGCAACAACTTCGCTATCGTTGGCGGCTGGGACGGCACCGGCAGAGTTGCTGATCCCGACACCACCGAGGAAGAGGTTCGCGCTCTCGTTCGCGAGAAGATCGACACCCTCGGCGCAGGCGGCGGCTTCGTATGGCAGGGCGGCGTAAATCCCCGTCCCGACATGCCCAACCTCGAAGAGCGCATCGCATGGATCTACGACGAGGTTGCCAAGTACGGCACCAACTACTACGCAAAGTAATCCAACATTACATAGAGAAACACGGAGTGGAATTCCACTCCGTGTTTTTTTGTTTTTTCAAATATCTTACTTGTTCTTCCAAGTGCTGCCCGAGAGCAGAACGAGGATGGGGAATATCTCAAGGCGGCCTGCCAGCATGTCGAAGATAAGCACTATCTTACTGAGCCAGCCATAAGATGCAAAGTTGCACATGGGGCCAACCACGTCAAAGCCGGGACCGATATTGTTGAAGCAGGATATTACCGCCGATACGTTGGTTTCCACGGAAAATCCGTCCAGCGAAACCAACAGCAGACTTACCACGAGGATGATCGCGTATGCTGCCAGATAGCCGTTGGTGTTCTGCAGAACCTTTTCGTCCACAACATCATCGTTATTTCGAACTACCAGCACGCGGTTGGGATGGAGTATCTGGCGGATATTGCGGCCCAGTATCTTGAACACCAGCAACATACGGCCGATTTTGAAACCACCGGCGGTACTGCCCGCGCAGGCGCCCACAAACATAAGGCAAAGTATAACCGTTTTGGAGAATGTTGGCCACTTGTCAAAGTCGGTGCTGGCAAAGCCCGTTGTGGACATTACCGTTCCAACCTGAAACATTGCATGTCGGATAGTTTCGCCGAGAGTTTCATAGTACCCGCGCAGGTTCAGCACTATAAGCAGCGCTGCCACTATTATCATACCGATATAGGTACGCAGTTCTTCATCGCGGAAAACGCTCTTCACCTGACGCAGCAGGAGCAGATAATAACAGCTGAAGTTTACGCCGAAAATCAGCATAAACACCGTAGTTACGTTTTGGATATAAGGGCTGAAGCTTGCAAAGCCGTCATTCTTGATGCCGAAGCCGCCCGTACCTGCGGTACTGAGCGCGGTACACATAGCATCGAAAACAGGCATTTTTCCGAAAAGCAGGAAAATGAAATCAACTACCGTAAGCAGGATGTAGATAACATACAGAATTATCGCTGTCTGCTTCATTCGGGGCACAAGCTTGCCAACGTTTGGGCCGGGGCTTTCCGCGCGCAGCAGGTGCATAGTGAAGCCGCCCTTCTGCTCACTGACGGGAACTACTGCCAGCAGGAACACCAGTATACCCATGCCGCCTATCCAGTTGCTGAAGCTTCGCCAATAGAGCACACCCTTGGAAAGGTCTTCAACGGCAGGCACTACCGAGGAACCCGTAGTAGTAAATCCCGATACCATCTCAAAAAGAGCGTCGATATAGTGAGGTATCTCACCTGAAATAACGAAGGGCAGGCAGCCCAGAAGACTCATTACCAGCCAGCTCAGGCCCGTACATGTAAGGCCCTCTTTGGCATAAAAACCCTTCTTGGCTCCGCGGCACAGCAGCCAAAGGACTGCCGCCACCGCTGCGATTATTACTATCGACCACAGAAAGCCACGCGCGGCATTACCCTCGCGGTATCCCAAGCTTATGAGCAGCGCGGGCAGCATTGCCGCCGCCTCTATAGCCAGTATTTGGGCGATAAAGCGCCCCATCATTTTATAATTCACGGAGTTTCCTCCCTTAAATTATTCGAAAATATCGTTTATCTGATTTATAGCCTTACCGCCGCCTGCTACCACGATGATGGAGTCGCCCACGTTGAAGGTGGAATTACCGCCGGGTATCTCCGTTTTGGAGCCGTGGATGATGCAGGCAATAAGGGCATCTTTCTTTATCTTTATATTCTTCAGAGGCTCGCCGCAGTGGAGAGTGTTCTTATCCACAACGAACTCCGCAGCCTCCACCTGACCGTCTGCTATTGTATGCACCGACAAGGCAGCTCCCGTCTGATTTTCCATAGCGCGGACGTAGTGGACGATAGTGTTGCAGCAAACTTCCTTGGGACTTATAACGCTGCCCAAGGGCAGGCTTGCCAAAATACTGTTATTCTCAAGCTCGCTTATCTTCGTGATAACCTGCGGCACTTCCTTGCTGCTGCCATAGATGGAAATGACCATATTGACCTCATCTATACCGGTAAGGGTGATGAGGGCATCACTGTCATCTATGCGTTCACTCTCCATGAGAGATTCGTTGGCAGCATCGCCGTAAATAACGTTCACATTGGGCAGCATGCCTGCCAACTGCACGCAGCGATCATAATCCTTCTCAATTATCTGCAGGCTTATATCGCTGTTTTGCAGCTGCTGAGCAAGATAGTAACTGATGCGTCCGCCGCCGCAGATGATGGCACGATTTACCTTACGTGTTATCATGCCGAGATTTTTCAGCATGACAGCCAAATCGTTGGTGGAGGCTGTTACAAAGATTCGGTCATCTTCCTCCAGCACGAAGCCGCCGCCGGGCGCGATGGCCTTTCCGTTTCGGAGAACGGAGCAAACAAGTACGCGGCACTTGATAAGGTTATTAAGACCGCTCAACTGCAGGCCGCAAAGCTTACTTCCCTTTTCTACCTTCAGTTCAACAATCTCAACTCGTCCCTTGGCAAAGGGTTCGCGCTTAAGGAAACCGGGCATGCGCAGCAGTCGCTCTATCTCACGGGCAGCCTGTCGGTCGGGATTGACGGCCAAAGAGAGTGCGAAATAGTCACGCATCTGGTATATCTGGTCAATATACTCGGGATTTCTTATTCTTGCAAGGGTGTGAAGCTCCTTATTAAGTCCGTGAGCAGTCATGCAGCAGAGAAGGTTCACTTCGTCCGCATCCGTTACGGCAATGAGAAGCTGAGCATCTTCCACGCCCGCCTCCTTGAGAACGTGCATGGAGGCGCAATTGCCGTTGACGGTCATAACATCATATTTCTCAATGCTGGTTTCCAGCACTTTGGGGTCAGCGTCAATTATGGTAAGGCTGTGGCCCTCAGCAGAAAGCTGACGAGCAAGGGATGCGCCCACTTTGCCGTTACCTGCAATTATGATTTTCACTGATTTTCACCTCGTATCGTCTGTCGAGTCAAAGTCCCTTCTTTATAAGAGCGTCAACCTCGCTTATGCTCATACCCTTTTCCTCGGCGATTGCCTTAACATCGTCAAACTCAGGCTTGACACGCATCACGCCGAAGCCCTCGGAACATTTCACTCTTACGCTGCCGAGGGAAGTTTCGGCAACATATTCCCTACGGCTGAGAATGCTGCGCTCGCAGACAGTGCGGCGCACGCCGAGGGTAGTGGTATGGCGGAAAATAGCCTGAGTTACGCTCTCCGCTTTTGCTTCGGGACAGATGCAGCTGAGCATATACGCAGGGCGATTCTTCTTCATATAAATGGGGGTGTAAAATGCATCGGCCGCGCCTGCCTCAAAGAGTTTTTCCAGCGCATAACCCATGGCCTCGCCCGTCATATCGTCCACGTTGCAGTTAAGCTGCAGGACAGTGTCCGAGCTGCCTTCGGTTTCTCCAAGGAATGCGCGCAGACAGTTGCAGCGGCCGAAATCCTTGGTACCGATGCCGATACCTATCTTCTTGGTTCTCATTATGGGCATAGGGCCGTACTGCACCGCAAAGTGCTTCAGCAACGCAGCTCCCGTGGGAGTGCAAAGTTCGCCGCGCACTTCACCGCCATAGCAGGGTACGCCCTGCAGAATATCCGCAGTTGCAGGGGTGGGCACGGGCAGCACACCGTGGGCACAGCGGACGGTACCGCTGCCAAGATGGACGGGAGATGCCATTATCTTATCCGCACCTATGCGCTCCATAAGCAGGCACACAGACGCTACGTCCGCAATGGCATCCATTGCGCCAACCTCATGGAAGTGTACCAGCTCAACGGGTTTGCCGTGAACCTTGGCTTCGGCTGCGGCAATTATGCCGTATACGGCGCGCACGTCGCTCTTCACCTTATCGGAAACGGGCAGCGCATCGATGATGCCGTGTATGGTCTTTATATCGAAATGTTCATGGGCACCTTCGTGATGGTGCTCATGATGGTGTTCGTGATGATGCTCGTGGCCATGCTCATGATGATGGTGCTCGTGGCCATGCTCATGGCTGTGGTCATGATGGTGCTTATGGAAGTGTTCGTGCTCTTCCTCACCGTTTATGCGAACGTGCATATGCAGGCCGTTTATGCCGTACTGCTCTTTCGCTGCCGCCTCGATGCTGACACCGGGCAGGCCAAGTGCATTCAGTTCTGCCACGAAGGCAGGCACGTCGTCTATAAGGTCAAGAAGTGCAGCGGTGAGCATATCTCCCGCTGCGCCCATAGCGCACTCAAGGTAGAGTATTTTCATTCGCCCACTCCTTCCGCTTTGTTTATCATAGATGCAAGGTATCCCGCACCGAAGCCGTTGTCTATGTTAACGACGGAAACACCGCTTGCGCAGGAATTGAGCATGGCAAGCAGAGCCGCCACGCCGCCGAAGCTGGCTCCGTAACCCACACTGGTGGGTACGGCAATAACGGGACAATCCACAAGACCTCCGATAACGCTTGCCAGTGCGCCTTCCATACCCGCAACCGCCACTACGGCACGGGCGGAAGTGAGAACATCAAGGCGGGAAAGCAGACGATGCAAGCCTGATACACCCACGTCATACATTCTGTGAACGCGGCTACCCAGCACCTCTGCTGTGATAGCAGCTTCTTCGCAAACGGGAATATCGCTGGTACCGCCGCAGGCAACGACCACGGAACCCACAAGCTTACGCTCCTTCACGGGTGCGGCAATGGCTATGCGGGCCATCTCGTTATATTCAAGTTCAAACTTCTCGGCCAGCGCCGCTGCCTTCTCCGGCTGCAGGCGGGTAATAAGAATATCTTTGCAGCCGCTTGCCAGCATGGAGCCGAGAATTCCTTCCATCTGCTCCACGGTCTTGCCCTGACCGAAAATGACCTCCTGCACGCCCTGACGGACGGCTCTGTGGTGGTCGACCTTAGCGTAACCCAATTCTTCAAAGGGCGCAGCCTTTATTCTGCCTGCCGCCTCCTCGGGAGTAACGCTGCCGTTTTCCACGGCGCGCAGCAAATTCATCAGTTCCGTTTTATCCATTGGTATCCCTGCCTTTAAGGTCAAGAGTAATTTCCTTGAAATCGCCGCTCAACGCGGCCAGTATGTCATCCCGCTTTTCCACAGCCATGGCTATCTGCGTCTCGGGCAGTTCAAGCTTGGCGCCCTCTTTGCGCCAGCGCAGGCGCAGTTCGGAAAAGCCCAGTTCATGCAGGGCCTTCTCCCCTGCCTTTATTTTATCCAGCATCTCCGCTTCCACTCGCGTACCCGTAGGAATACGGGTAGCGGCGCAGGAGTTGGAGGGTTTATTCCATGTAAATAATCCCTCTTCACGGGAAAGGCGGCGAACTTCCGCCTTATTTAACCCTGCCTCGCGGATGGGTGAGCGTATACCGAGCTCACTAAGTGCCCTCATACCCGGGCGGCCCGCAGGATCATCGTCGGCATTGCTGCCTTCCACTACCACATCATAACCCGCAGCAGCGGCGCGCTCCTTGACCGCGCCCAAAAGCCGCGTCTTGCAGTAATAGCAGCGCTGAGGGTCATTGGCAGCAACGCGCTCATCGTCCAGAATATCCACGGGGATAACCTCAAGCTCTGCGCCCAATTCCTCAGCCAGCCGCACAGCATCTTCCAGCTCATGCTCGGCGTTAAAATCGGTCTTTACGCAGCAGGCAAGGACGCTTTGAGCGTGCTTCACAGCCTGACTGAGCAGATATGCCGAATCGGCGCCGCCTGAAAAGGCCACCGCCACTCTCGGATTTTCTTCAAAAAAGCTTTTGAGCACAAAAAATACCCCCATGAGCTTGTCATGAGGGTATTATATCATTTTTCCTTGATTATGGCAATGATTTCAACAAATTGTATCATCTTTAAGTGTTAAAGACCAAAGATACGTTTCTGTCATCAAGTGCGCGGTCAAGAGCGGTGATAAGGGTCTGAATGTTCTTCTTGTAAATATAGAACTCAGCCTTTCCGTCTACTCGGCAGGCATACTGACGATCGTTGAGAGGAATCATTTCAAGGAGTCGGGTACCGCCTTCGCGGAGGGTGAGAGTGATTGTATACTCTGCCTTGCCCAGCTCGATGCTGCGGTCAAGCTCGCCGACCTGACGCATGTTAAGCGTTCTGCTGTAGATACGCTTGGTGTTATCCTCGTGTATATCCTTACCGTTGATCTTAGAAACGGTACGGACAACATCTACGCCGGAGCCGGTAACGTCGTCATACTCGGAGAGCACCATCTCATACACTACGCCAGCCATGTTGTACTCAATAGACTCAATGCTGTGGATATCCTGGATCCAAATAGCACGGTTTACGAGAGTATCGTAGCTTACATTTACGCAGGCAAAGGCGTCGCTGCCGTAGGTAAGAATGGTAACTTCCTCTGCATCGCCGTTCATGAACGCATCATACTGCTCTCCCATGACAGCGAAAGTATAGTTGTTAACAGAATTACCTATAACAAGGTCTATGCTGTTGCCGCTGGTATCCTTCATCTCGAAGCGGCGAGGCTTATCCAGACCGTAATCGGCAAGCTGCTCGGCGGTAATATCGCCGATGATGGAACCGTAGGTAAGAGTAGCAGCGGTGTCAAGGAGTTTCTCCTGAATGAGATCATCGTTGCAGGAAGAGAGAACGGGAGAGAGCATCATATAGTGGGAGGAAGATTTGTTGCCTTCGATGCTGAAATCTTCATCCAGAACTACCTCGGTAGTCACGCCGTTAGCATTGGTGAGGCGGATCCAGGTAATATTGGTATAGATGTCTTCATCGGTGTACTGGGGGAAGGTCTTGACGTCGCGGTACTCCAGCTCGGTTCTGGTGATCAGAGTGGTGATATAGTTACCGATGGTGTAGACGGTATTATCAGCGTCCGTATAGGCGTAATAATAATAGTCAACGGGAGTATTATCGCCAACGTAGAGGTTGATAACGCGTCCGTCGTCAAAGGTAAGCTCTACCTGATACTGGGGATCGTCAAGTCCGTAGATGGAGAGATCCTCGGGATCATCCTCAACGTGGGCTACCGCGGTGAGGGATGTGAGGGTAAACATCATAGAACGGAACTTGGAGGTGTTATAGTCGAAGAACTTAGCCTTGGGCTCGATATCATAGACAAGCTTTCCGTTCTCGTCGCGTTCATACTTAACAGTAAGACTCTCTCCGTCGGGACGGATAGCTTTTAGCTGCACAAGGCTGTCGCCGTCTTCTTTAATAACATAGTACACAGGTTCCTGGCTGACGGGAGTAGTGCTCTCCACAACGATCTCGTCTTCCTTCTCGGGGAAGATGACCATGAAGGCTACCAGCAGCAGGGCCAGTACTACGATGACGATAACGCCAATAAGAATAGGCTTGAGACTTTTGGAAACAGACATTACAGGTGCCTCCTACGCGCCCAAACAATAACGCCAAGGGCCAGAATCGCAAGGGGTATTGCAACAACGACTACCCAGAATACTACCATTACCTGCCAGCTGAGGATGTTCAGAGTGGTGGAAACGAAGTTCTTGTCGGGGATGATAACGGCATCGTTATAGTCGTTGATGAAGTTAAGAGAAGCGGTCAGGTAGTTTGCGTTGAGGAAGTTGGGAGCAGAGAGAACGCTGTCAGTGATCATACCGGCGTTTACGAACAGGATGCTGGAACGGGTCATGTTCAGGTTCTTGTCATAAACGTAACGTTCGGTCATAACAGCCAGATTGAAGGGGCCGACTGCATCGTTTTCAGTCTGGTCGTAACCGTATGTAATGTCATTTGCATCCTTTGCATAGGAGGTCTCAGAAGAGGACATAAGAACGGTAACGTAGTCATTACTGGTCTGGGTTTCGGTAACTTCGATAGCACGGCCGCCAACTACCAGCGCAAACTGGTTCTTACGGTTGAGGTTATCGGTAATACCTTCAACGGTAGCAATGTTGGGAACAACGTACATGGGATAGCCGCTGAGAGCCTGAGCAGAGTCAAAGACCAGCTTCTCGGTGTACTTGATACCCCACTCTTCAAAGAGCAGATCAAGGTTGGTGAGAGGCTCGGCAATATTGGGAGTCATGGAAACGATAGCGTCGCCGCCGTTTGCAAAGTACTCGTCAAGCTTTGCGATCTCTTCAAGGCTGAAGTCAACAGTGGGAGAAGAGATGATGATGAGGTTTACGTCCTCGGGGATGTCCTCACGGGCAAGGATAACGCTGCTTACCTCATAGTTGGAGGTGGTGAGCATAGCGTCCAGCTCGTCCATGTAGTAATCCTCGTTGTGGCCTCTGATGTAAGCGGCCTTGGAAACGGTCTCGGTGGTGCAGTAAAGGAGAGCGGAGGTGAGCTTCTGCTCAGCACGCAGACCGACGTAGTAAGTGGTACCCTCATCGTCCACCTGAGAGTTATACATGGTGGTGGGGCTCAGCTTCTTGGTACGTCTTGCACTTTCGATGATGATGTCGTTACTTGCAAGGTCGCCGAGAGTATCATACTGCTCGATGATCTTGGGGTTAACGGTGGGGTTGATGTAGCGAACGGTGATCTTGCCGGCGCCGAGAGCCTCATATCTCTGGAGGATCTCATAGACGTTGCCCAGCAGTTCGGTAGAGTCACGGTACTTGGTTTCCTCTGCCAGAACGGTGATGGTGATGGGCTCGGCAAGGTCGTCAATAACTTCCATGGTATCTTCGGAGATCTCGAAGAGGCTTTCGGAAGTAAGGTCGATCTCGAGAACGTATCTTTCGGTCAGGTAACCAACCAGTACGTTGATAAGAACAATAGCTACGATAAATACAATGGTGAATACGGTTGCGAGGGTGCCGTACTTAAACTTTCGGCTTTTTATTTCTTCTTGTTCGGCAGCCAGCTCGATGTCAAGAATGCCCTCATTGAGGTTGTCGTTTCTGTTTTTCATTGAGTGGTCACCTCCATTAGCTCCAGCGCTTCTTTTCCAGAACTCTAACGGTCAGGAAAACGAATACAGCGGAGATACTAAGATAATAGAAGAAGTCAGCAATAGAGAATACGCCCATGTAGAAGGTATTGTATCTGCGGAAGATAGATACCCAGTAGAGAATGGTCTTGATCCAGTCTACGTTAACAAGGTCGTATGCCATATCAAGAATGAATACTGCTGCGAAAACGCCCAGGGTGGCAATAGCGGAAACCAGCTGGTTCTCGGTGAGAGAAGAGATGAAGCAGCCGATTGCTATGTAAACGGTGGCTACGCCAAGCAGAGCGATGTAGTTACCGAAGATGGATGCCATGTTGACATCGCCTACTGCGGCAACGATAAGAACGTAGATAACGGTGAAGACGAGAGCGATAACGTATACGGTGTAAGCTGCAAGGAACTTGCCCATAACGATGCCGGAGGCCTTTACGGGAGAAGTAAGCAGGAGCTGGTCGGTACGCTGCTTGTAGTCTTCACTGAAGGTTCTCATGGTGAGGATGGGGACGATAACCATGAGCAGGTAAAGAATTACCATATAAACAGTGCCGAGGGCATTGCTGCCGGTGAGCAGGTTGGTAAGCAGGAAGACGAGGTTGGTAACGATAAGGAAGGCAGCTACGAAAACATAGCCCAGAGGAGAGGAGAAATATGCTCTCAGGTCTCTTTTATAAATAGCCAGCATTAGATTTCACCCTCCTTGTCTTCAAAATCGAAATCGGCACCGCCGAGGTTTACGTCCAGAGCGTCGAAGGTATCCTCGAGAGGAGTCTTGGTCTCGCTACCCTCTTCGGTCTTGACCTTCTTAGGCTGCTTGTTCTGAGAAACCTTGACCTTCTTCTTGTCCTCGGTAAGCTTGATAAAGATATCTTCCAGGGACAGATCCATGCTCTTGAGCTGGAGGATGGGGTATCCTGCCTTGGCAAGAGCAGCAAACATGGGCTTTCTGATATCAACGTTGGGCTTTGCCTCAACGAGGAAGTCATAGGAGCCCTTCTCGGACTGAACGGTAACGTCAGCAAACTGAACACCGTCTACGGAGCGCAGGATGTGGCGAACGGTATCCTTGGGGCCGGCTACGCGAACAACCAGCTTTCTGTCGCCGGTGATGAGAGCGGAGAGGTTATCGGGCTTATCGTCTGCAACGATCTGACCGTTGTTGATAACGAGAACACGCTCGCAGATGGCGGAAACCTCCTGCAGAATGTGGGTAGAGAGAATGATGGTTCTGTTCTTACCCAGATTCTTGATAACGTTTCTGATCTCGATTATCTGCTTGGGGTCAAGGCCGACGGTAGGCTCGTCGAGAATAAGCACTTCGGGGTTGCCGACCAGAGCCTGAGCAAGGCCGACACGCTGCTTATAACCTTTGGAAAGGTTGCGGATAAGGCGCTTATAGTGATCCTTAAGACCGACCAGCTCGCAGATCTCTGCAAGGTGCGCCTTTCTCTTGAATTCCTTAACGCCCTTAAGATCATAAATGAAGTTAAGGTATTCCTCTACGGTCATGTCAAGGTAGAGGGGGGGCTGCTCGGGCAGATAGCCAACATTTCTCTTGGCTGCCACGGGGTCTTCCAGAACGTCGATGCCGCCGATTCTTGCAGCGCCGGAGTTCGCGGAAAGGTAACCCGTGATAATGTTCATCGTGGTTGATTTGCCTGCACCGTTAGGTCCGAGGAAGCCGACTATCTCACCATCGTTGATGGTGAAGCTAAGGCGGTCAATACCTCTTTTTTTACCATAGGTTTTTGTCAGGCCAGATACTTCAATCATCTGTTGTTCCTCCTGATCCGTTTTGAGTCTCCCACGCGCAGAAAAGCGCACGGAAAACCCTCTCTTTCACTGTTCATAATGTACCATGAACAGAAAAAATGTTTGTTAAGAAAATGTAAACGCTGCAAAAATGCCGACACCTCGGCACAATACAACTATACATCTTGCGTATTATAGCACCAAAAAAGTAGGAATACAACTTATTTTTTTGTCAAAAAGACCCGATTTCGGCTTTTTCCTGCCGTTTTTCGGCCCTTTTTCCGTCATTTTACATATTGCATATTATTTTTGAAAAAAGGACGAAAAAACACTTGCTTTTTCCATTTGACTATGTTAGAATGTGTGTCGCTGCTGATGGCAAAATCCATCGGTAAGCTTGTGAAGAAAGAGGTGAACAGTCAATGAAGGAAGGTATCCATCCCAATTACCAGCAGACCACCATCAAGTGCGTATGCGGCGAAGTTATCGAAACCGGTTCCACCAAGCGTGATATCCGTGTTGAAATCTGCTCCAAGTGTCATCCGTTCTTTACAGGCAAGCAGAAGCTGGTTGATACCAGCGGCCGCGTTGATAAGTTCAACAAGAAGTTCGGTCTTAAGTAATTTTTGCAAAAAACATCGGCTCGTGAGTTTCTCACGGGCCGATTTTTTTGTTTTTCGCCTCTTTCGTTTTTATCGTTAGGCGCCTTTAAGAAGTCATTCCCCTACCTGCACCATTTTGAATCCTTCGCCGTGGACTTCGCCCGTTTCGAATATCATTATAAACGAAGCCGGGTTGGCTTCCTTGACGGCGCGGCGGACAATATGCATTTCCCGGCCGCTGCAGGCGCAGAGGACTATCTGCTTCTCCCTGCCGCTGTAGCCGCCCCGCGCGGCGATAATGGTACTCCCCCGCCCCACGCATTTATCTGTGACCTCGCAGAGCCGCTCCCCGTGCTCCGTAACGATAAAGGCTGCCTTGCCTGCGTTTATGCCGTACATGACCTTGTCGATAACGCTTGCCATGAGAAAGCTGACCACCGCGCCGCAGATAAGTCCGTCCATATCCCGAAAAATAATGCCGCCAAGCACCACTACGCCGATGTCCAGCGCAAAGGCTATCTTCCCCAGTGACAGGTGCGGACGCTTTGCCTTCACGGAAAGTATCACGAAATCCATTCCACCCGTAGAGGAATTCTGCAGATATATCAGCGCGTAACCCAAACCCGCAATAACGCCCGTACAAAGGGCCGCCAGCAAGCGGCTGCCTTGGTAGGTGGGAAACAGCGGCGCTATAAAGTCAATGAACGCTGAGGACAGCAGCATACAGCGCAGCGAGCTTACGAGAAATCCCTGCCCCAGCAGCTTACGGCTCCACAGCGCAAGAGGAATATTCAGCAGCACGGTGCTTATACCTATAGGGAAACCCACAAGGCGGTAAAGTATGAGCGCTATGCCCGAAAATCCCGTCATTGGAAACTCCGCCGCTGCCGCAAAGTTATAAACTCCGACGGCAACGAGTATGCTGCCCAATACCTCCATGCCGTACCGCTTCAGCCGCTCTTTTTTCAAACCACCACTCCCCTTTTGCATTAGTTTGGCGGTTTTGGCGGATTTTATGTTATTAATTGATAATTGAATTTACCGGACGATGAGTGCATTCCGACCATGCTATGCCTTCCCCCTTTGGGGGAAGGTGCCCCAAAGGGGCGGATGAGGGGTCTGCCGCAAGGCAGCTATATGCAGAACGACGATACAGTACATTTTATCCGCTTGCGCGGATTCCCCTCATCAGTCGCGTTCCGCGCCAGCTTCCCCCCAAAGGGGGAAGCCATCACCACTGTCAGGTCGCATCACAAAAATACACCTTTCCCTGCACAAAAAATCGCTCAGCCCGAAATGGGCTGAGCGATTTTTAACATTATTCAATTGCCGCGTATCTTACCAGACGGCGTCCTCTACCAGCGTCTCTCTGAGCTTTGCCAGGGTTTCGGGAGCAACACCGCAATCAAGCAGGTAGCCTTCAACGCCGCCATACTTCTCGTTCAGGTGGCACAGAGCAGCCTCCATGCTCTCGGGAACGGAGCCGAAGAAGCCCCAGGAGTAGTCGGGTCTGCCGCGCTTCTGGGGCAGGAAGTCCGCACCCATCTTGTTATACTTGGGACGCAGGCAGCTCATGGATGCACTGTAGTCCATCATAATATCGGTGTCGCAAACGCCAACTGCACCAAGAACCAAAGCAGCCATCATACCTGCTCTGTCCTTACCGATGAAGCAGTGGAACATTACTGCGTCGGGATGCTCGGCGATGAGAGTGATGACCTTCTTTGCCCATGCCTTGCCCTCTTCAAGCATACCGATATAGCTGTCGCCAAGATCGAAGTTGCCTTCTGCCTTGGGAGGA
>JAFYLI010000130.1 GCA_017537165.1 Oscillospiraceae bacterium
AAGCCGACTGATGAGGGGGCCGCCGAAAGGCGGAAAGATTTTAGACTTTGCTAATATAACACCTCATCCACCGCAAGCGGTCCCCCTTCCCCTCAAGGGGAAGGTTAACACCCTACGTCAATACGTATGCACAGCACCACAACTCTGTCATTCCGAGCGAAGCGTGGGAATCTCCGCAGCTACGCAAGATTGGCAGTAACACCACCTGCGGAGATGCTTCGCTACGCTCAGCATGACATGATTTCAGTGCGTTACACACTCCTTCTCCGTGCAATATCTTGCATTCAATCTTTCATAATTTGCCCAATTCCCTGTAATCCCCTTTTTCGCCCCTTAAATTGCCGCAAAACCGAACGCGCTCACCCCATACGCATTTTCGTTAAAACCCGTCTATGCCTCAAAAACCGTCATTTTCGGCGGTACATTACAAATTTATCACAAAACAGAGCCCAAAGTTTCATGTATTTTAAGCATGTTTTTGCCCCCAAATGATTGCAGTCCCGCCCCCTTCCGCGTATAATAATGGTGTATGCATTTCTTTTGCAATTTACAGCTTACAAACCTTCATAACACCCCGCCCGATGGCGGCAGGCAGAAAGGAAGTATTACCGTGGCTCATAAATACATCTATCTCTTCTCCGAAGGCAGCGGCGACATGCGCGAGCTGCTGGGCGGCAAGGGCGCAAACCTTGCCGAAATGACCAACCTCGGCATGCCCGTACCTCCCGGCTTCATTATCACCACCGAAGCCTGCACCCGCTACTACGATGACGGCGAGGTTATCAACGACGAAATCCAGGCCCAGATCCTCGACTATGTGGAAAAACTGGAGGAAATGGCCGGCCAGAAGTTTGGCGACAAGGATAACCCCCTGCTGGTATCCGTCCGCTCCGGTGCCCGCGCCTCCATGCCCGGCATGATGGACACCATCCTCAATCTGGGTCTCAACGATGAGGGCGTGCTCGCCCTTGCAAAAAACTCCAATAACCCCCGCTGGGCTTGGGACTGCTACCGCCGCTTCATCCAGATGTACTCCGACGTTGTTATGGAAGTCGGCAAGAGCTATTTCGAGAAGCTCATTGACGAAATGAAGGAAAAGCGCGGCGTAAGTCAGGACGTTGAGCTTGCGTGGGAAGACCTTAAGGAGCTTGCCGAGCAGTTCAAGGCTGAATACCGCGATAAGGTCGGCGAGGACTTCCCTCAGGACGCCAAGACCCAGCTTATGGGCGCGGTCAAGGCAGTTTTCCGCAGCTGGAACAATCCCCGCGCCATCGTATACCGCCGCATGAACGATATCCCCGGCGATTGGGGCACCGCCGTTTCCGTTGTAAAGATGGCATTCGGCAACCTTAATGACGATTCCGGCACCGGCGTTGCCTTCACCCGCAACCCCGCCACCGGCGAAAACAAGCTGGACGGCGAATTCCTCATGAACGCTCAGGGCGAGGACGTTGTTGCAGGTATCCGCACTCCCCTGCCCATCTCCGCTCTTGCCGAGACCATGCCCGAGGTTTACAACCAGTTCGTTGAGATCTCTCAGCGTCTGGAGCAGCATTACCATGATATGCAGGATATGGAGTTCACCATCGAGAACCGCAAGCTCTACATGCTGCAGACCCGTAACGGCAAGCGCACCCCCTTCGCTGCGCTGAAGATAGCCTGCGACCTGCTGGACGAGGGTATGATAGACGAAAAGCAGGCCATTTCCATGATCGATCCCCGCTCTCTGGACACCCTGCTCCACCCCGCATTTGACCCCAAGGCACTTGCAGCGGCCACGCCCATCGGTCAGGGTCTGAACGCCTCTCCCGGCGCCGCCTGCGGTCAGGTAGTATTCACCGCCGAGGACGCAAAGGCATGGGCCGCCGAGGGCAAGAAGGTAGTTCTTGTCCGCCACGAGACCTCTCCCGAGGATATCGAGGGCATGGAGGCCAGCCAGGGCATTCTCACCGCCCGCGGCGGTCGCACCAGCCACGCCGCTGTTGTTGCCCGCGGCATGGGCACCTGCTGCGTTGCAGGCTGCGCTGAACTTAGAATAAACGAAAACGGCAAGTTCGCCCGTCTTGGCGGCAAGACCATCCGCGAGGGCGACGTTATCTCCATCGACGGCAGCACCGGCAAGATCTACGCCGAGGCTCTGCCCACCGTTGACGCTGACATCGGCGGCGAGTTCGCCCGCATTATGGCGCTGGCCGACAAGTATCGCCGTCTCCACGTCCGCACCAATGCCGACTCCCCCCGTGACGCAGCTCAGGCCATGAAGTTCGGCGCTGAGGGCGTTGGCCTCTGCCGTACCGAGCACATGTTCTTCGCAGAAGATCGCATCGCCGCTATCCGCGAAATGATCGTTTCCGAAACTCAGGAGCAGCGCAGACGCGCTCTTGCAAAGATAGAGCCTATGCAGCAGGGCGACTTCGAGGCCATTTACGAGGCCATGGAGGGCGCACCCGTAACCATTCGTTTCCTTGATCCCCCCCTGCACGAGTTCCTCCCCACCACCGATCTGGCCATCGAGGAACTGGCATGGGAAATGGATATTGAAGTTTCCACCCTCAGAAAGGCCATCGACGGCCTCCACGAGGTCAACCCCATGATGGGCCACCGCGGCTGCCGCCTTGCCGTCACCTATCCCGAAATCGCCGAGATGCAGACCGAGGCTGTTATCCGCGCCGCGCTGAACGTATCCAAGCGTCACCCCGAGTGGAACATAGTTCCCGAGATAATGATCCCTCTGGTAGGTGAGGTCAAGGAGCTGGCTTACGTCAAGAAAACCGTTACCGCCGTTGCCGATAAGCTCATCGCCGAGGCAGGCAGCAGCATGACTTATAAGGTCGGCACCATGATCGAGATCCCCCGCGCGGCTCTCACCGCCGACGATATCGCCAAGGAAGCCGAGTTCTTCTCCTTCGGTACCAATGACCTGACCCAAATGACCTTCGGCTTCTCCCGCGACGACGCAGCCAAGTTCCTGGACGTTTACTACGAGAACAAGATCTACGAGCTGGATCCCTTCCAGCGCCTCGACCAGACCGGCGTAGGCAAGCTGGTTGAAATGGCAGCCAAGCTGGGCCGCGCCACCCGCCCCGACATCCATCTGGGCATCTGCGGCGAGCACGGCGGCGAGCCCTCCAGCGTTGAGTTCTGCCACCGCGTGGGCCTCGACTACGTCTCCTGCTCTCCCTTCCGCGTACCCATCGCCCGCCTTGCCGCCGCTCAGGCCGCAATCAAAGAATCTAAGTAATTAGATTTATAAAGCAAAGTTATCTCTCTGCCGATTACTCGGCAGAGAGATTTTTGTATATCCATTGAAATTTATTCGCAAATCGGTATAATAAAATCAAGGGGTGATTTTGTTGAAAAAAATATTCTCATTGCTTTTGGCCTTAATTATTTTCATATCCTTTTCGGGTTGTACTGCAGATAGCACAACCAACG
>JAFYLI010000131.1 GCA_017537165.1 Oscillospiraceae bacterium
CTAAGACCCGAATAAACCGCGAAAGGAGACCTGTGCAGTGAACCAAATAAAGAAAAAGCTGATCATAGCAGGTCTCAGCCTGACTATTTCGCTGGTAATGATAGTCAGCGCCTCCGTGGCGTGGCTGACCATTTCCACAGCACCCGAGGTATCGGGAATTCAGGTAAGCTTATACACCGACAGAACCATATTGTCCTCAAATAACGGTACTAACTTTGAGCAGTATGTGAAGCTTGAGGACTTTAACGATTTTGCGCCCCTTAAACCCACCTCCACGGTGAACGGCGTGGACTGGTTTAAACCGGCATATCTGGATGTCTATAATCCCATAACTAAGCTGGGCGATAGCAAAGAGACAGTAGTGCCCACCGATGATCTCGGTAAACCGCTCGTAGACGACGGTATGCTGCTGGGCGCGGACCAATTTACCTTGGTCGGAACAGGCGAATATAATAACGCCAAGGGCAACGGAGCCACCAATTATTACGTCTATGCCGACTTTTGGCTCATGACCGAAGAAGACAAATGCAATGTGCGCCTTTCCGTTCCGAGCATTCTCGACACAATGGGAGGCGGGGGATTTAATCTGCAGGACGGCGAGGACAAAAGGTATGTAGGCAGTTATGTGCTGGCCGGCAAAGAGCAGATGACTATAAACGAAGAGCCGGCAAAAATTATGAGCGCCAGATTGGTGGAAAGCTGCGTGCGCGTAGGCTTTATGATCGACCCTGATAATGAGAGTGATGTAGATACTGAGTTTATTATCTACGAACCCAACGCAGATCTGCGAAGTAGCAACAAACCCACAGATCACACTTATGTCCTTGGCTACGACAGCAATAAAAGCGAAGATGCAGCTGCTGTTTACAAGGACGGAAACTACATAAAGACCCAGCCCATCGCCAAGGACGCAGATGGCAAAGGAACCGTGTATGACGGTAACTATAACTTGATAATTCAGAAAAAAAGCGCTTGGAAGAACGGTGTTGATTTTTCAAAGGAAAACGACAAACCCGATTCCGAAAACGTTGAGATATTTGGCAAATTCATTTCCTCAGAAAATATAGTAAACAACAGAGTGGTAGGCATAGAAAGCGTGGGAGGACAAACATCAAGCGATGTTATCCTTACGCTTGAAGAGGGTAAGCCCGTAAAGATCCGCCTCTTTGTTTGGATAGAGGGTCAGGACGTAGATTGCTGGAACGATGTTGCGGCAGGCAGTTTCGTGGTAAATCTGGAACTTGCCGGTGAAACGATCAATTAATACGTGGAGGGAAACCGATATGAGTAAAAATAATAAAGCGGCACAGCAGGAGGTAAAAGCAACCTCTAAAGGTAAGGTTGGCAATACCATAGTAAATGTTATTTTGATTCTCGCTATCCTGCTGGGTATTTTCTGCAGCTTTACCGCATTTGTATCCAAGAGCGGCAGCGGCGTTCCCAGTTTCTTCGGCATTCGCCCATTCTCCATTCAGACCGAATCCATGGAGCCCTTCTTCAATAAGGGCGACCTTATCATAGATGTGGCTGTAAAGGATCCCAAGGAACTTGAGGTAGGCGACGTTATCACCTTCTGGACCGTTATTCAGGGTGAGCGCGTGCTCAACTCCCACCGTATCGTGCAGATTGATGACTATGAAAATTACCTCTCCTTTGTAACAAAGGGTGATAACAATACTATTGAGGATAGCCTCACTGTTCATCAGGCTGAGATAGTCGGTAAGTATGTTGCCCATATCCCGGGCGTAGGTACCGTTATCGATTTCCTGCAGACAGGAACGGGCTTCCTGATCGTTATCGTAATTCCCTGCGCACTGTTCTTTATTTATCAGCTTATTGTGTTCTTCAAGTCCCTTTTCGCATATCAGGCCGAGAAGGTCAGACTTCAGTATCAGGCTGAAATGAATCAGCAGCGCGCTCAGGATAGCAGGGATGATACCTCTGCCGAGCCTGCAAAAGAGGAACAGAACGCGTAAAGCGCAGGCAAAAAAGTTAGCATAAAGCCAGGAGGCAAAGTTATGGACGCATTTTTGAAATATTGTTATCAGGATCTGGGCCTGATTTTTAAGTCCCTTTGGGAGTGTTTTCTCTCCGTTTTTAATTTCCTTAATACACTGCTTAATTTCCCTATGCGAATGAAAATTCTCAAGGGGTATTCCAGAGATTTCACTATCGTGGGATGGATTTTTGCCGTTTTGGTGAATGTGCTGCTGGTTTTGGTAATAGTTGTTGCCATTATCTTTGCGGTTAAGGGTTTGAAGAAACTGTTCCGTTTCCGCATCCCCGTTAAGGAATATGACCGCATGAAGGCAGAGGTTGCCAAGCTCAACAGAGAAGTATTCCGCCTGAATTATGAAAAGGACAAGATCCTTGCCATGAAGGTGGCTGAGCTGGGTATGAATCCTCAGGATGCTCTGCTGGAGATCGAGGACGAAGCTCGTCAGGCAGCAGAAGACGAGATACCGGTGGAAGAAGTGGAAGTGGAAGAGGAACTTGTATATGTTCCCTCTAAGCGCAATACCATAGATTCTCCTCCCGTACCGCCCGAAAGCAGCCGTTTCTTCCGCTTGACCTCGGTAGACAACTACTATAAGACCGAGTATGTTGCTCCCAACTATGATAACAATATTACTCTGGAAGAGTTCTGCAACCGTTGGCGTCTGTTCGCCGCATCCAGACTCAAGCTGTACTACGATATCAGCATAATGCGCTTTTTCGTGGCATCCATGGGCGCATCCCGAATGATGATACTGCAGGGTATTTCCGGTACCGGTAAGACCTCGCTGCCTTATTCTTTCGGTAAGTATGTTCAGCTGGACTCCACTATCGCTGCGGTACAGCCCGCATGGCGTGAACGTACCGAGCTGTTTGGTTACTTCAACGAGTTTACCAAGATGTTCAATGAAACCGACTTCCTCCGCGCCGTATATGAGGCTAACTTCTTTAAGGATCCTCACGTTGTAGTTCTGGACGAGATGAATATAGCCCGAGTTGAGTATTATTTCGCTGAAATGCTCTCCGTACTGGAAATGCCCCGCAGCGAAGAGTGGCTGGTTGATATCGTTACCACCACATGGGATAACGACCCTTGCCTCATAAATGGCGGTAAAGTACATATTAATGATAATACATGGTTTATCGGCACCATTAATAACGACGACTCTACCTTCGCCGTAGCCGATAAGGTATATGACCGAGCTATCCCCATCGACCTTGACAGCAAGGCGGAAGCTTTTGAAGCTCCCGATACCGAGCCCGTCTATGTAACCGCAGCGCATCTGATGGAGCTGTTTGAAGAGGCCAAGGTAAAGTATCCTCTCTCTGCAGAAAATAGGGCCAAACTGGAAGATTTGGATGCATATCTTATCAAGCATTTCCGACTTGCTTTCGGTAACCGTATCATGAAGCAGCTCAGAGACTTCGTTCCCTGCTTCGTAGCCTGCGGCGGCACTGAAATAGATGCCATAGACTTTATCGTAGCCAAGAAAATTTTGCGTAAGTTTGAGTCCTTGAGCCTTGGTTTTATTCGCGATGAGGTTCATAAGTTCATCGTTTATCTGGATAAGACTTTTGGCAAGGCCAACATGAAGATTTGTAAG
>JAFYLI010000132.1 GCA_017537165.1 Oscillospiraceae bacterium
CGGCATGCAGTATGCTAACAGCCTCGTAAACACCGTTGAAGTCGGCGGCAAGACCTACAAGGTAGAACTCGTCTATGCTGATAACGAGTCCTCCACCGATAAGGCTATCACCGCAGCTACCAAGCTTGTTTCCAGCAAGTGCTCCGTAGTTCTCGGTTCCTACGGCTCCGCTGTTGCTATCGCAGCAGGCGAGACCTTCGCTAACGCAAAGCTGCCCGCCATCGGCGTAACCTGCACCAACCCCGCAGTTACCGACGGCAACGATTACTACTTCAGAATTTGCTTCCTTGATCCCTTCCAGGGCACCGTTCTCGCTAACTTCGCCAACGATCAGATCGGCGCAAAGACCGTTTACTGCATCGGCGAGCTGGGTAACGACTACGACCAGGGTCTTATCAACTACTTCAAGGAAGCCGGCGAGGCTCTCGGCATGACTATCATCACCGAGTCCTTCCCCTCTGACAACTCCGACTTCACCTCTTACCTCACCAACGCAAAGAACGCAGGCGCTGACGCTATCTTCGCTCCCTGCTCTATCAGCTACGCTCAGCTCATCATCGAGCAGTGCTCCACTCAGGGCATCAACCTTCCCATCGTTGCTCCCGACACTTGGGACTCCAACGTTATCCTCAACGCAGCTAAGGGCACCGACCTCGACATCAACGTTACCACCTTCTTCGCAGAAGGCGGCGCTCCCGAGTTCGAAGAAGGCCTGAAGGCATGGATCAACGGCGACGCTACCAACCTGACCAACAACGGCGGCGACGACACCATCTCCGCAGTTACCGTTATGGGTTATGACGCTTACAACGTAGCTCTTGCAGCTATCAAGGCAGCCGGCACCCTCGATACCGCTAAGATCCGCGACGCTATCGCAGGTCTCTCCACCTCCGGTATTACCGGCAGCATCTCCTTCAACGCCATTGGCGACGCTAACCGCGATGCAGCTTATATCAAGCATGCAAACACCACCACCGGCGCTTGGGACTTCGTTGCTATCCAGGGCGTAAACTGATAATTCCCCGACTAATATTTAACCTTTAAATTCGTGGCGGGGGCCTGAAACACGGCCCCCGCCAAGAGTTCTATTTATCCCTATTCCGGGCGGAGGGAATAAATGCGTTTCCCGAGAGGGGCAGACCCTTTCGGGCAGCGGATCTATTCGCTTTGCAGCAAATCTTTTCGTAAGGAGGAGCTTTGTAAAATGTCTGACTTTATAAGCGCCAACCTGCCGTATCTGCTGGCCGGTATTTCCACCGGCGGCCAGTACGCCCTTATAGCCATCGGCTACACCATGGTTTACGGTATTCTGCGCCTTATCAACTTCGCCCACGGCGATGTTTTCATGGTAGCAGGCCTTGTCATGGTCTATGTTTCCGCGGCTTTCGGCCCATACGTAGCCATTCCCGTGGTCATCATTTCAACTATGGTTTTGGGCTTCGCCATAGAGCGCGTGGCATATAAACCTCTGCGCAGCGCGCCCCGAATGAGCGTTATGATCTCCGCTATCGGCGTAAGCTATCTGCTGCAGAACTGCGCCCTTTACTTCACCGGCGGTCTGCCCCAGGTCTATCCCGCAATCCCCTTCCTTGCAAAGTCCGTAACCATTTTCGGCGCCACCACCAAGCTGGTAACTCTCATCACTCCCGTTCTCACCATCGTTCTGGTCGTCGTGCTCATGCTGCTCATCAACCACACCAAAATGGGTATGGCTATGCGCGCCGTTTCCAAGGACTTCGAGACCAGCCAGCTCATGGGTATCAAGATAAACAGCGTTATCAGCACCACTTTCGTTATCGGCTGTTTCCTTGCCGCCATCGGCTCCCTGCTCTACTTCTCCAACTATACTTCCGTTATCCCCACCTCCGGCGGTATGCCCGGTCTTAAGGCATTCGTCGCTGCGGTATTCGGCGGTATCGGTTCTATCCCCGGCGCCGTTATCGGCGCGTTCATCATCGGTATCTGCGAGAACCTCATGAAGGGTCTTGGCCTCACCGCCTTCTCCGACGCCTTCACCTTCGTTCTGCTGATAGTCATCCTCGTCGTCAAGCCCACCGGTATCTTCGGTGAAAAGGCGACAGATAAGGTTTGAGGTGAGCGCTATGACAAATACTCTCGTCAAGAAAAACAACACGGGCAAGTATATCGCTATTATCTGCCTTGCACTCGTCTACATACTGGCAATACTGCTGGATAACTTCCTGCCCGCCACTTCTTTCACTCTTATGCTTATCCCCGTTCTGCAGAAGGGCGCCATCTACGCCCTGCTCTGCGTTTCCATGAACCTGCTTAACGGCTTTACCGGCCTCTTCTCCCTTGGTCAGGCAGGCTTCATGCTCATCGGCGGTTACGTTTACGCGGCTATCACCATTCCCGCCGCTCAGCACGACTCCGTATACCAGTATTTTGACAGTGCCATTCGCTTCTCCATTCCCGAAATTCTCAGCAACGTCATCGGCAAGGGCCCCGGCACCATCGTCGGCGTTATCATTTCCCTGATTATAGCGGGCCTCATCGCCGCCCTCTTCGCTTTCCTTATCGGTTTCCCCGTTCTCCGTCTGAAGAGCGACTACCTTGCCATCGCAACTCTCGGCTTTGCCGAAATTATCCGCGCCGTCTTCCAGTGGGAAGGTCTTGGCGCCATCACCAACGGCTCCAACCAGCTCAGAAAGTACGTTACTCTCAGCGGTATGGAACTGAATTTCGGCAGCTTTACACTGGAGCTTGGTACACTTTTCCTCTTCGTTATCGTTACCGTCTGCGTAGCGCTGGTAGTTCTTCTCATCAACTCCTCCTACGGCCGCGCCCTCAAGGCTATCCGCGACGACGAGATCGCCGCCGAGGCAATGGGTATCAGCCTCTTTAAGCACAAGATGATCTCCTTTATCATCTCCAGCTTCTTTGCCGGTGTCGGCGGCGCACTGCTGGCTATGTTCCAGACCACTATTCAGGCAAACGCATTCAAGAGCGCCATGACCTACGAGATCCTGCTGATGGTAGTTATCGGCGGTATCGGCTCCATTTCCGGCAGCTGCATCGCATCCTTCCTTTACATCGCTCTTTCCGAGTGGATCCTCCGCTTCCTTGACGAAGGCTCCCTCTTCGGTCTCATTTCCGTTCCCTTCTTCCGAGACGGTTTCCGTAAGGTCGTATTCTCCGTTGTTATCATGATCATCGTTCTCTTCTTCTCCAAGGGTATCATGGGCGACAAGGAGATAAGTTTCAAGGGAATAGGCGGCCTGCTGACGCGGCTTAAAAACAAAAAGAAAAAGACCGCACCTGCGGCCGAAGCTGTAAGTGAGGAGGGTGAAGCAAATGAGTAACGTCCTTCACGTTGAAAACGTAACAATGCAGTTCGGCGGCGTAGTCGCTGTAAACAACCTCTCCCTCGACATTCCCGAAGGCAAGATCGTTGCTCTTATCGGCCCCAACGGCGCAGGTAAGACCACCGCTTTCAACTGCATCACCGGCGTATATCAGCCCACCAGCGGTCTGGTAGAGTTCATGGGCAAGCCCATGGTTCGCAGCACCCCCAAGGGCAAGATGAAAAAGCAGTACAAGGGTCAGAACAAGGAGCTTTACTCCTCCCAGTCCGTCATCGATCCCAATCCCGACCACATCACCAAGCTGGGCATCGCCCGTACCTTCCAGAACATCCGTCTTTGGAAGAGCATGACCGTATTCGAAAACGTTCTCATCGCAAAGCACATGCGCGCCAAGCAGAACGTATTTTCCGCCATTTTCCGCGCCAACGCCAAGGAAGAAAAGCGCATGCGCGAGGAAACCATGGCACTTCTGCAGGAGCAGGGCCTTGATAAATTCAAGGACGAACTGGCAACCAGCCTGCCTTACGGTCTCCAGCGCCGTCTTGAGATCGCCCGCGCACTGGCTACCAATCCCAAGCTTCTTCTCCTTGACGAGCCTGCAGCGGGTATGAACCCTCAGGAAACTCAGGAGCTGGCAGAGTTCATCAAGCAGATCCGCGACAAGTATAACCTCACCATCTTCCTTATCGAGCACCACATGGATCTCGTTATGAAGATTTCCGACTACATCTACGTTATCGACTTCGGCAGCAAGATAGCCGAGGGCGTACCCGAAGAAATCCAGAACAACCAGCGCGTTATCGACGCTTATTTGGGGGTGGCAGACGACGATGAGTGATCCTATCCTTAGAATAAAAGACCTTAAGGTCAACTACGGCGGCATCGAAGCCGTCAAGGGCATCTCTCTTGACGTGCCCAAGGGCGAGATAGTTACCCTTATCGGTGCCAACGGCGCAGGTAAGAGTTCCACTCTCCGCGCCATCTCCGGTCTTGTCAAGCCCACAAGCGGTACCATCGAGTTCGAGGGCGAGGACATCACCGCCAAGAACCCCACCGACATCGTTACCAAGGGTATCACCCTCGTTCCCGAGGGCAGAAAGATATTCCCCGACCTGACCGTTAAGGAAAATCTTCGCGTGGGCGCATATCTCCGCAAGGACGATATCACCGACGATATCAACTGGGTCTACGATCTCTTCCCCCGCCTGAAGGAGCGCTCCTGGCAGGCTGGCGGTACTCTCTCCGGCGGCGAGCAGCAGATGCTGGCAGTAGGCCGCGCTCTTATGAGCCGCCCCAAGGTGATCATGATGGACGAGCCCTCTCTGGGTCTTGCTCCTCTGGTCGTCCGCGGTATCTTCGACATTATCAAGGAGATCAACAAGCAGGGCATGACCATTCTTCTCATTGAGCAGAACGCAAACATGGCTCTGAAGACCGCTCACCTTGGCTACGTTATGGAAACAGGCCGCATCACTCTCTCCGGCCCCGGCAAGGAGCTCCTCACCAACGAGTCCGTCAAGGCCGCATATCTCGGCACCTAATACACCTAAACAGCTAAAACAGCCTGCCGCGTTTGCGGCAGGCTGTTCAGCTTGTCAACAAGTTTCGTTGAACGTCCGTGTTTAACGGAACAGAGAAGTAGTACATGGCTTCTCCCTTGAGGAGAAGCTGGCGGCGAAGCCGACTGATGAGGGTCCGCGTAAGCGGCAAAACGCCTTAACTACTACATTTTCGGCACTCCGTGCCGCCCCCTCATCCGTCAGTCGCTTTGCGACTGACACCTTCCCCTCCAAGGGGAAGGCTATCCATGTCGCAACTGCCGACTACAATTTTTTACACTTTCAAAAGGGCTTCCCCCGACGGAGAAGCCCTTTCGTTTCTATCTTTTTACTTCTTGAAGCGGAATACGTTCCAGGAAAGGCTCTTGAGGTTTGCGCTGACCTTGCCGTTCTCCATAGTGGTGGCGGGGTCGACCTCGGGTTTGATCTTGTCGGGCTCCTCGAAGGAGTTGCGGGCATCGATGTCCTCGCTGAACATGCGCAGATGCTCGGTGAGAGTCCAGCCCTCGAAGCCGGAAACGTCCAGCTCCAGAGTCTGGTCGGAATCCCAATTGCGGTTGATGACGAAGATATTCAGCTCGCTGCCGTCCTCGCTGAGCGCTGCGGCGGCATCCACGAAGGGCAGACCCTCGCGGGTAGCGTTCTGCTGGTTGGTATCAACGGCGAATCCGGGCAGGTCGAAGGTATCGCAATCCACGCTGACGCGCATGGAGGTGCCGCGGCCCCAGTTCATCAGCTGAACGAAGGGATAGTAAGAGGCGCTGCGCCAGATCTGATCGCGGGTGGCGGTAGCCAGCGCACCGAGACCGCCGGTCATGCAGCCGACCTTGACGCGGTCTGCGTGACGCAGGAAGGTGAGCAGCACGGATGCGTTGCCCAGCGCATTTATCATGTCGCCCTGAGTGAACATACCGGGAGGGCCGTCCATGCCCATCTTATCGGGATCATGGAGAACGAACTTGCGGTCGGGGTTAAAGACATAGTGGCTTGCGTAGAGGGAGTGAGGCTGCGCGCCGTACTGAATGGGATCCAGCGGGCGGCACATAGAGCCGTACTCGTCGAAGGAGAGCATCATCTTCTTGGGCGAGCGGCACTTGGTCTGCACGAAGTCGCAGAGGCCGATCTCGGTGTTTATATAGTCCTCATAGTAGACCGCGCCGCCAAGCAGGGCGCCGAAGTCGCCGGGAGGACAGGAGTGGTAGTGGTGCATGGAAACGTAGTCAACGGACTCGTAGCATTCCTGCAGAACTTCCAGATCCCACTGGGGATAATGGGGCAGGAAGGGAGAAGAGGATACGCAGACGGCGGTCTCGATGTTGCCGTCGATCCACTTCATGGCCTTACTTGTCTCGTTGGCGAGGATGCCGTAACCCTTGGGGTCCCGTTCCCAAGAGGCGATCTGCCAAGGGCCGTCCATTTCGTTGCCCAAATACCAGAGCTTTACGCCGTAAGGATCCTCATGGCCGTTCTTGCGGCGCAGGTCAGACCAGTAGGTGCCGCCGGGATAGTTGGTATACTCGGTGATGGCCATTGCATCGTTGAGGTTGCCGGTACCGAGGTTGATTGTATAGAGGGGCTCGCAGCCGATCAGCTCTGTCCACTGCAGGTATTCGTCATGACCAACATCGTTGGGGATGACCTGATGCCATGCAAGGTCAAGGTGCACCTTTCGGTTCTCCTTGGGGCCGATTGAGTCCTTCCAATCCCAGCCGGAAACGAAGTTGCCGCCGGGGAGACGGATGGCGGGAATGGGTGTTTCACGCAGGGCATCGATAAAGTCTCTGCGGAAACCCTTATCGTCAGCGGTGGGATGCTTGGGGTTATACATGGTGCCATTGACCATGGTGCCGATAGGCTCAAGGAACGAGCCGTACAGTCTGGGCGAGATTTCGCCGATGGCAAACGCGGGGTGAACGGTGATTTTTGCTTTCTTTGGCATATGGACCCTCCTGACTTATTTGTATTGTATACTTCGTATTATAGCAGAGGAGGCCGCCGCTCACAAGCACCGTTTTTCCTCAATTATTGAAGTTACAGCGCGCTAAAAAACAGGTCATCGCGAGGAGCACAGCGACGCGGCAAACTCCACTGTCGGATCAACTGCGCAGCATAATTTAAGTCAGGAGATTCCCACGCTTCGCTCGGAATGACATAACTTTCAGATTTTCGTTTTCATTTTACTCCTCTGCATATCCACGGAGCGTCGAGGGCGACGCTCCCTACAAGAAATCCCACACTTTTCTTCCGAACGTAGGGAACGGTCTCGACCGTTCCGCAAGGTTTATTTACTTCCGGCAGTATCATCACAAACGGAACGCTCAAGAGCGTTCCCTACAAAATATACCCCATATCACCACACCGATTTAAATCTCTCAATTCTCAATTCTCTCCGAAGACGCAAAAATCCCGCAGCGGAGATCCGCTGCGGGATAGGTTTTATATCAGTTCTTGCTGAACTCGCGGAGGATAAGACCCTCGTTCTTCTTCAGCGCCCAGTCAACGCACCAGGATGCGGTGAAGAGCAGCAGGTTGTTGCCCTTGAAGTCCTGAACCCACTTGGTATCGCTGGTAAGATTCAGCTTGGAGGGGTCGATGCCCTCGTTGCCTATCCAGCGAACCTCCTGATAGGGCAGGCTGCGGCGGCGAACGTCGGTGGAATACTCGCTCTTAAGACGGTATTCAAGAACCTCGAACTGCAGAACGCCGACAACACCAACGATAACTTCTTCCATACCGCTGTGAGGCTCGCGGAAGATCTGAATCGCACCCTCCTGAGCGATCTGCATGATGCCCTTTTCAAACTGCTTGCGCTTCATGGTGTCGATACGCTCAACGGCAGCGAAGTGCTCGGGAGCGAAGGTGGGGATACCCTCGAACTGCACCTTCATGCCCTTGGCGCAGACAGTGTCGCCGATGGAGAAGATGCCGGGGTCGAATACTCCGATGATGTCGCCCGCATATGCCTCTTCGATGATCTCGCGTTCCTGAGCCATCATCTGCTGAGGCTGAGCCAGCTTAAGAGCCTTGCCGCCCTGAACGTGGAAGTATTCCTCGTTGCGCTGGAACTTACCGGAGCAGATACGCATAAATGCGATACGGTCGCGGTGAGCCTTATTCATGTTGGCCTGGATCTTGAAAACGAAGGCGGAGAAGCGCTCGTCGAAGGGGTCAACTATATCGTCCTCAGTGGTACGGGCCAAAGGAGCAGTGGTCATCTCAAGGAAGCTGTTGAGGAACTGCTCAACGCCGAAGTTGGTGAGCGCGGAGCCGAAGAACACAGGGCTGAGGCGGCCGCGGCGTACCTGCTCAAGGTCAAACTCGTAGCTTGCGCCGTCCAGCAGCTCAATATCGTCAACGAGAGTCTTGCGAAGATTCTCGCCGATAAGCTCGTCCACACTCGCGGCATCGTTCAGGTCGCACTCGATAGCCTGAATACGGTTCTGTCCCTTATGGAACTCGTTGAAGGCAAGGATAGCCTTCTTCTCGCGGTCATAAACGCCCTTGAAGTCGATACCGCAGCCGATAGGCCAGTTCATGGGATAGGTGCCGATGCCGAACTCATTCTCCAGCTGCTCGATAAGCTCATAGGGGCTGCGTGCCTCGCGGTCCAGCTTATTGATAAAGGTGAAGATGGGGATATGGCGCATGGCGCAAATCTTAAAGAGCTTTCTGGTCTGAGGCTCGATACCCTTTGCAGCGTCGATGACCATTACGGCGCTGTCGGCTGCCATGAGGGTACGGTAGGTATCTTCGGAGAAGTCCTGATGGCCGGGGGTATCAAGGATGTTGATGCAGTAATCCTTATATTCAAACTGCATTACGGAGGAGGTGATGGAAATACCTCTCTGCTTCTCCAGCTCCATCCAGTCGGAAACTGCATGGCGGGCGGTGGCCTTGCCCTTTACGGAGCCGGCCAGCTGTATGGCTCCGCCGTAAAGCAGGAGCTTCTCGGTAAGGGTGGTTTTACCGGCGTCGGGATGCGAGATTATCGCAAACGTACGGCGACGGTTTATCTCTTTTTTCATATATAATCGTCCTTTGGAAAGAATTGTTGTTATGATAAAAAACGCTTGATATTACATGGGACTGACCTCTTAATTCAATTCACGGTTAGATATCTTATCATAAGCATTCCCCAAAAGTAAAGCTTTTGAGAAAATTTCTCAAAAATTTGTATCCAATTGACATGCACGCCCGCGCTGGGCTATAATTCAAATAAATTAAAAGGCTCACAGAACCGATAAACACCCACCCGTGGCTTCGCCCCTTCGGGGAGGAGCTGTCACGGGACGTGACTGAGGAGGGGCATTCGCGCAAGCGAATAAACCTTTCTCTTACCGTGCTGCCTTGCGGCAGCCCCCTCATCCGTCAATTGCTGACGCAATCGCCACCTTCCCCCCTGAGAGGGGAAGGCTTATCCGGTACTTACATTACACGCCTCGGAGGTACAGATTATGCGAGAAAATCCTTTCCGTCCCGGCGACCGCGCCGTACATTTCAAGCGTCGGCTGGCCGATGCCGAAACGCTGGCCGCCCAGCCCACCCTCTCTCTTTACGAAATAATCGGCGAGGCC
>JAFYLI010000133.1 GCA_017537165.1 Oscillospiraceae bacterium
ATGTGTCAGAACGCTGTTGCTCTGCAGGAAGATCTCGACACCGCTATCGACCTGCTCATGGGTCCCCTTGCCCGCGCCAGCGAGGAAGGTCAGCTTTCCGACAGCTACGATGACTCCGCTTACGAGAGCATCATGATAAAGCCCCCCGTTCACGGTTGGGCACTCAAGCAGATCATGAAGAATCACGATCTGGCCAAGGAAGTTCCCGCCGAGACCCTTGAGTACATCTACAAGGGCGTTGGCAAGTGGGGCGATTGGTTCATGAACTACCGCGACGATTACGGCAAGGGCATGCCCATCCTCTACCACGGCGACGAGACCGGCCTTGACGACACCACCATGTTCCTTGACCACGGCCAGCTTTACACTCCCGACATCTGCTCCTACCTGGTAATCCTCTTCGAGGCAGTGGGCGACCTTGGCAAGATCCTCGCCAAGCCCGAGGACGAGGTAAACGCATGGTACGCAAAGTCCAAGAAGCTCCTCGACCTTATGATCGAGACTTTCTGGGACGGTGAGCGCTTCGTTGCCCGCGTTCCCGCCACCAACGAGCCTATCGTTTCCGGCTCTCTTGTTCACTACATCCCCGCTATCCTCGGCGACCGTCTGCCCAAGGACATCATCGACAAGCTCACCGACGATCTCCTTGATCCCGCTTCCTTCAACAGCCCCTACGGTCTTGCCTCCGAGGACATGAGAAGCGACTACTTCTTCCCCGACGGCATGTCCATCGGCCGCGGCGTTACCGTTCCCCCCGCTGCTCTCTATATCTGCACCGGTCTTTGGGAGACCCACCGCAAGGAAGATGCCCGCGAGCTGGCATTCCGCTACTGCAAGGGCGTTATGGACGCAGGCTTCCCCTTCCTCGTCAATCCTCTCAACGGCCGCGGCGCAGGCGGATACTACGGCGGCAGCTGGCCCCGCTGCGCATTCGTTATCCTTTCCCGCATGATCAGCGAATAAGCGCGCCCGTTAGCTTCAAACCATAAAACAGACCCCCGAAAGGCAGCTCCTAATAAGAAAACATAGAGTTAGACCGCAAGCTATTGAGCTTGCGGTCTAATCTGCTTACAGCCTGCAGCAGAGCAATTTTGTTTCAAGTCGAGGCGATTTTTCGCAGCGCTACTTGGTGTATCGCAAGAAAAAGCAACGATGAGTTGGAACAAAAGGGCCTGCTGCAGGGCTATGTTTTCTTGTTGGGAGCTGCCTAACTATGATGCCATAGTTCGGGGGGGTTCTTTACTTATATCGGTCATAAACCTTTGCTATTTCCTCGGCCTTGGAGGAGACTATCAGGGACACGGTCTGTCCGTTGCGGCGGATAATGCCGTTTTGGAACAAGGGCATATTCTCGGTCATATATACCTGAGCGCCCTCCTCCTGATATGTAAGCCAGCCTTTCAGCTTCTGCTCAACGGCGTCCGCGGCGGCGGTGTCATTGGCCTTTACGATGATTATCTGGTCGGGTGCCGTACCCTCGTCGAGGATATAATACACTGCGGCGCTGTATTCATCGGCTGTGATGCCCGTATCGGCCTCCAGCATATATTCCGCCACGTCGCTCATGGGAGCAAGTTCAACGGCAGCCTTTATCTCACCGTAAAGAGCGGCAGGCTCGGGTATCTCCGCTTTATCCGCTCCGCAGGCCGCAAAGCACACAAGAGCGAGGCAAAGAGCCAAAATTTTAATTATTTTCAAGGTTTCCACCTGTCCTTTCCTCGGCAAAGCGATACAGTTCGTCCACCAATGCCTTTGCGCCCGTGCTGTTCAGATGCACGAAGCCGTCGCTGCAATATTCCTCCGGCAGGTCGCCGTCCTCATTGCTCAGCGCCGCGTGGACGTCCACGTAGGGTATGCCTCGGCTCCGGCACATGTCGATGAGTGCGGTTACAAACTGCGAAATAAGCTCGTTGTTGAAGTCGCGGTTCGGCGTGTAATCGGGCAGCCAATAGGAGAATATCTTGGGCGGGTTGGTTATCACGATGATCTCAGCCTCGGGCAGGGCACTGCGCACCATATCAATAAGCTGAGAATACTTTTCAACAGACTCCTCCACCACGGGATTCACTGCCGCCATATCGTTAAGACCCAGCTGGATGAAAACGCGGCTGCACTCCATCTGAGGCAGGATGTCCATAAGGTATTGGTTGGAGCCTCCGTAGCGGTAATAAGGGCCGTCCTTCTCTCCGTCCACCAGCTTGGCTACGGAAACGCCCACCGTGGAGGTAAGAAACTGCGCGTCGCTCAGCGTGGGAGTCTGCGCCCTGCTGCGGGCAACATACTGCCGCACACCCTCCAATATGGAATCCCCTATAAACACCGCCTTGTCAAAGTAGGCCTCCGCCTCTGCCGACGGGCCCACGGGCGTAGGCGTAGGTGTAGGCGTGGGTTCGGGAGTAGGCTCGGGAGTAGGCTCCGGGGTGGGTTCCGGGGTAGGTTCCGGAGTTGGCTCGGGCGTGGGTTCGGGGGTGGGTTCCGGAGTGGGCTCCGGGGTGGGCTCGGGAGTAGGCTCCGGGGTGGGTTCAGGAGTGGGCTCCGGAGTAGGCTCGGGAGTTGGTTCCGGAGTTTGCGTAGTAATTGCTTCTATATCTGTGGGAAACACAGCTTCCGGTGTCGTGGTTTTACTTTGGCAGGCGCATAGAATCAGTAATATGCACAATGCAAAAAGAAGACATTTTATTTTCATATCCGTTCCTCGTAGGCTTGTATCTTAGTGGAAAGTATTATAGCAATTCTCTCCTCCGATTGCAAGCAATAGAAATTAAGTCAAACCCGACGTTCGCAGAACGGCTGCATGCACCGCACCAAAGTCTTGTCATTCTGAGGCTCCGCCGAAGAATCTCCGCACCTGCGCAATATTGGCACTCAACCACCTGCGGAGATGCTTCGCTCCGCTCAGCATGACACTGTTTTTTCGTTGCGCAAAAAATCCAAAACATGTCAGTGAATGTCAGTTGTAAAGAGAGGTACTATAAAGAAAAAAACTCTCAGGAGGATAAATAAATGATAGTTCGTGAAGAGAAACATTTCTTTGTGCAGATGGTCTCCGATTTTTACGAGGACAGCCGCCTGCAGTATCTCGAAAGCATGCCCGACGGTATGATGTACAGCTTTTTCTACACCCGCCTTTTGCTGAAAAGCGTTAAGACCGAAGGCAAACTGCGCGTCAATGAAAAAATAGCGTACAACGATGCAATGCTGGCAAAGGTAACGGGAATAAGTGCGGATATAGTGCGCCCTGCCATGGAAATGCTCGAAGAGCTTGGGCTTATCGAAAAGCAGGAGGATGGCACCATATTTGTTGTTGATGTACCGAAGATGGTTGCCTCCGAAAGCAAATGGGCAGATTATAAGCGAAAGCAAAGAAGCAAAGCCGATAGTCAAGAGTTGTCCAACGAATGTCCAAGCA
>JAFYLI010000134.1 GCA_017537165.1 Oscillospiraceae bacterium
GAACCTCGGTTTTTATCCGGAATTCGGCAAGGTTCATCGGGAAATGTGCACTTTTCGCAAAGGTCACAGCCTCCGGTGGTGAGTAAGTATGCACTTCCCTGTTCTTCTTTGATTTGTTCAAACAGCTTCATTGCATTTCCGTTATGTTCTCGCGTTATGCTGTACATTTTTTCTCTGTCGCTATAGTCCACATTTTCATGAACGCTCTGCAAAATCAAAACATTTTCATATGGTGCGACTATATCACGGCAATGCTCAATGCTGCCGCATCCCGGAGGACAGACCCAACTCGAACCATTATTTCCGCATTTATCAGGTGCGCACAATGCGCGTATAGATTCTTCACATTCTATCACAGAAGAATCGACGGCAACTGCGGATGTAAAACCTATATTCTTGGCGGTATCTACATACATAACAAATCACTCCAATAAAAAGGCCGCAGCTTATGCCGCGGCCTTTAAATCTTTGAAGATTACTCTTCCCAAGCGGGAACCTGAGTCTGTCTCTCGAAAGTGGGGTTGTAAGCAAGAATGCTGAAAACCTTATTGAAGTCGGGGTTGAGGGGCTCGTCGGGGAAGCCCTTAGCAATAGCTTCTGCACGTGCAACCCAACCGGCCTTGAAGTCGGTGTGAGAGAAGATATAAATATCGTTGCGCTTGATACCGCGAACTACGCGAGCACCAGCCTCGTCGGGAGAACGCATGATCTTGCTGAAGTCGATATCCATCTTGGGGGGAGGAGGAGCGTCGTCCTTCTTCTCGGGTGCCTTGGGGGGCTCGGGTCTCTTGACCTCTACGCCCATGCTCTTCATAACGGTACCGGTGGAAGCACCGAGGTTGGTTACGAAGGGACCGGGGCAGAATACGGAAGAACCGATATTGGTGCCGCGAAGGTCGGTAGCCAGAGTTTCCATAACGGTAACAACAGCCATCTTGAGGGAGTTATAGAGAGTGAAGCCGGGAACGGGAACGAGAGCAGCCTTGGAAGCGGTGCTGACTACGTGGCCGCCTTCGCCGTGAGCAATGATACGAGGCAGAATGATCTTCATACCATTGAGAACGCCCTTGTAGTTAACGTCGATAGCGAGGTCGATAACATCCCAGCTATCTTCCCAAATCTTGCCTTCGGGAACGCCGAGACCGGCATTATTAACGAGAACATGGATCTTGCCGAAAGCTGCCTCAGCTGCATCAGCAGCAGCGACATAAGCTTCACGGTCAGCTACGTTCAGGCATACGCCGATTGCGGGCCAGTTATTTTCCTTAAAAATAACAAGAGCCTCATCGATAGCGTCCTGACGAAGGTCAGCGATAACGATGTTCATGCCTTCCTTGGCACAGGCCTTAGCAATGCCGAGACCCAGACCACTTGCGCCGCCGGTTATAAACGCGGTTTTGCCCTGCAGATTTTCCATAGTTAACCTCCTAAAAAGTTTTTTTAAACAAGTTATGAATATTATACTACATTTGAAAAATTATTCAAGAGAATTTTTAACAACTTTATTAACCGCGAGGCGGAAATGTTCCTTCGGGCATCTTACCAATAGTCAACATTTTATCGCTCTCTTCGAGACAATGAAAAAGCTAAGCGGCAAGTACACTATAAAAAACGCCGTCGCTTACGCGACGGCGTTAACTTTTTCTTTATGTATCAGCTGATCTGGGCAGGAAGACCAAGGCTGAGGAAATATTCGAGAGTCTTCTCCATGAACTCTGCGGGAGGTGCCTCGACAGACTGGCTCATGGGATACTTCTTACCAAGGCGCACATACTTCATTGCACCGAGGCGATGATAAGGCAGCAGCTGGACAACATCCAGACCATCCTTGATTTTTACGCAGAACTCTGCGGTGGCCTTGATGTTTTCGGGGCTGTCATTGAGCTTGGGGATAATAGGATAACGAACCTGCAGTCTGCCTCCTGCCTTTACGATTTCTTCGGCATTCTTGAGGATAAGCTCGTTAGGAACGCCAACCAGCTTCTCGCTGCGCTTGGAATCCATGTGCTTAAGGTCATAAAGGAAGAGATTTACATAGGGCAGAATCTCCATATAGCGCTCGGTGGGAGCAAAACCGGTAGTATCCAGAGCAACATGGAAGCCTTCCTCGCGGCACTGCTTTGCAAGGGCAAGAGTGAAGTCAAACTGGCTCATAGGCTCACCGCCGGAAATAGTAACACCGCCGCCGGACTTCTCGTAATACTTCTTATCCTGACGGATAGACTTCATGCAATCCTCAACGGAAACGCGGCGCAGGGTGTTATAAAGAGCGGTGGAAGGACAAGCCTCAACGCACTTAAGGCACACGTCGCACTTGGTACGGTCGATGATAGGCTGAGTGATCTCATCGTCGCCCTTGAGAGTAGGCTTAAGAGGACCTTCGGAAATGGCACCGCGGTCGCAGGCCTTCATGCACATTGCACCATACTTCATACCGATGCATCTGATATCCATATATGCAACGTCGGGGCCAAAGGTCTGGGACTCGGGGCTATGGCACCAAAGGCACTTGAGGGGGCAACCCTTGGTAAATATATCGGTTCTTATACCGGGGCCGTCATGTACGGAAAACTTCTGAATATCGTAAATATTACCGAAAATCTCAGTAGACATCTATATTCCTCCAATAAAGCTCGAAAGCACAATATTTCAAAGTACACTTAAAGTATACTATACCACTGCGCAAATTGCAAGAACGACGGCAGGGGTTTGCTATTCTTTATAAGTATGTTGCCATACCGTTTCGACATAAAAAGAACCGCTCTCAGGGTCTCAACACCTGATAGCGGTCCTTTATTATATTACATTTCTGCCAGAGAATTGGCCGACTTAACGCAAGCCTCTACCCTATTGCCGCACTCTTCGGCAGAGCTGCCGCGGGCAAGTATGTACATTTTTATTTTCGGCTCGGTACCCGAGGGTCTAACTGCCAGCTTACATCCGTCTTCGAGCACAAAGATAAGCACATCGGAGCCTTTCAGCGTCATTTCGCTCGTTTTTCCACTCGCAACATCCAGCTCAATTCCGGATTTATAATCCCGCAGACCGGTAACCTGCATTCCTCCGATAGACAGTGGGGGCTTTTCACGCAGATTGGCCATCATGCGCTTGCGATCCTCTATGCCATCCACGCCGGGCATTACTACGTTTATCGTCTCTTCTGCGTAGAAACCGTATTTTTCATACAATTCATCCATTGCATCAAGCAGGCTCATGCCACGCAGATGATAGTACGCAGCAAGCTCTGTGAACAAGGCGGCGGCTGTAACCGCGTCCTTATCGCGCACAAAGTTACCGATAAGGCAACCAAAAGATTCCTCGTAACAGAAGAGTGTGGTATGAGTTCCGTCCTCTTCAAACTTCTTCATCAGTTCAGCCATGTATTTAAATCCGGTGAAAACATCGTAGCAGGCCACTCCGTTGCTTTCCGCGACTTTGTTGGCCATCTCGGTGGTTACGATGGTTTTAATAACTGCAACATTTTCAGGCAGTGTGCCTTTTTCTCTGCGGCGTGAAAGGATATAGTCGATAAGCAGCACACCCATCTGATTTCCGCTTATCTGCTTGAAATCGCCGTTTTTGCTGCGCACCATAACAGCTATACGATCGCTGTCAGGATCGGTACCTATAAGAAGGTCTGCCCCTTCCCTATCTGCCAGCTTTTCCGCAAGGGCAAAGCCCTCAGGATTTTCGGGATTAGGACTTGCTACTGTGGAAAAATTACCGTCAGGGATCATCTGCTCCTCAACGCAGATAAGATTCTTGACACCGAGTCTTTTCAGCACCTCAGGAACAAGTATACGGCCTGCGCCATGAAAAGGCGTATATACAATTTTAAGTTCATCGGCGGTTTTGGAGATACACTCGGGTTCGATGCACTGCGCCATTACCTGCTCCATAAAGGCTTCATCCGCCTCACTGCCGATAAGCTCCAATATACCTTCTGCCATGGCAGTTTCGATACTTTTAACAGGCGGAAGGGTAAGAATATCGTTCTGCGCCATTATTGCCGCAACTTTTGCCGCATGATCCGGAGGCAGCTGGGCGCCGTCCGACCAATAAACTTTATACCCGTTATACTCTTTGGGGTTATGACTTGCGGTTATATTGATGCCCGCCATAGCGCCGTAGTATCTGATGGCAAAAGACAGTTCAGGAGTAGGACGCATATCCTCAAACAGACGGACGTGAACACCAAGACCCGCCATTACTTCAGCCGCAGCCACTGCAAACTCGCGGCTGTTATTTCGGCAATCGCAGCCGATGATACAACCTCGCGCCATAGCCTCTTTGCCTTCACGCACGATAAGCGTACCGAGCGCATGGGTTGCCTGACGGATAACGTACGCATTCATGCGATAAAGTCCGAGGCCCATTATTCCTCGCAAGCCGGCAGTACCGAACTCCAGCGGAGAATAGAAACGGCTCTCAATCTCCTCTTCGTCGGCAGCAAGGGAAAGAAGTTCAAGCTGTTCGTTTTGAGTAAGAGTGGGACTGTTGGCCCAGCGCCAATACTCTGCCTTATAGTCAAAGCTCATCATTCATCATCCTCAACGGGCTTCATCAGCTCTCGGGCAATTTCCACCATATTTTCGGGAACATAGATATCCATACCCGCGCCGCTAAAGCCGAATATAACCTTTGCAACTTCGCCTGCTGCAGGAAAATCACGGACAGAAGGTATGCCGTAGGAACGGAGCTGAGCCAGAGCCATCTCATAGTCTACCTGACTTCCGCTTACGGTCATCAACCATGCGGGATTCACTGCCTTTCCGTCGTCTCCGAGAGGCCAGATACCGGGGTCGCAGTTGCCGCTGCACTCATGATCCTCATCCTCATCACTGAAACCAAGGCTTGCAAAGCTGCCAAAATCGCCGCTGGTACAAGAAGAACAGCTTGCGCAATCACCGCTGCACTCGGAACAATCGCTGCAATCGCAGCTTTCCTCATGCGCCTGAACCTTTTTTTCTTCCAGCAGTTCGCCGCACTTGGGGCAAACACCTGTATCAGTATCATAATCTTTTTTGCATTCAGGACACCAAGCCATGTCAATTCTCCTCTTATTTATGATATTTTGCGCCTTCCGAGATTTTAAATCCTCGATAAAGCTGCTCAAGAAGCATCACTCTTGCAAGGTGATGCGGGAACGTCATGCGTGACATAGACAGCTTCAACGCCGCCTCTTTCTTTATGCTATCGTCAAGGCCTACGGAGCCGCCGATTATAAAGCAAATTCGGTTTTTACCGTTTACACCACAGAGATCAATGAACTCGGACAGCTGTCTGCTGTCCAGCTCTTTACCCTCAATGCACATTGCTATCACAAGGGCATCCTTTGGAATTCGCATTTTTATGCTTGCTGCCTCACGGGCAAGTGCCGCACTTATTTCAGCCTCGGAGGGTGTGGCAGAAAGACGGCTTTCGGCAAGTTCCTCTATTTCAAGTCTGCAATATCCGCTCAGTCGCTTCATGTATTCCGAAACGGCTTCGGCATAGAACTTTTCTTTAAGTTTGCCAACGCAGAGTATTTTTATATTAAACATTATCAAGTCTCCAAAATACAGCTCATTTCATCGGCAGGAGCTACGTTCATCTTCAAGGAGCCCGGCTCCACACCGCCGTTTATAAGTATATCCGCAACGGTCTTATATGCGACCTTGGGATTATTGTTCTCTTTGCTCAAATGCGCAAGCAGTATATGTCGCACGCCCTGCTGCGCAAGTTCAAGGGCGAACTGTCCCGAATCTTCGTTGGACAGATGACCATTAGGGCCAAGTATACGCTGCTGCAGCTGCCACGGATATGGCCCGACGCGGAGCATATTCACGTCGTGGTTTGCTTCCAGAAGCACCGCCGATGCTCCGCATACGGCGCTGCGTACCTCTTCCGTAACGCGGCCAAGGTCTGTTACCACAGCTGTTTTTTTGCAGCCATACTCAAAGGTATAACCAAAGCTTTCTGCTGCATCATGGGATGTATTGAAAGCCTTTACGGCGATCCCCGCTATGTCAAGGGTCTCACCCGCTTCAATTATTTCAAAATTCTTTCCGCTCAGTTTGCCTTTAGACATAAGGCTGCGGGCTGTACCGCCCGAGGTTAAAAAAGGAATTTCCGTATACTTCTCCAGCATTGCCAACGCGCACACGTGGTCAGTATGTTCATGGGTAAGCAGCACAGCCGAAATATCGCAAAGTCCCAGATCACGCATAGAAAGGCAGGATTTTATCCGCCGCAGGGATATTCCCGCATCTACAAGTATGTACTTATCTCCGCCCGACACAAGCGTACAGTTGCCGCTCGAGCCACTGGCAAAAGATTGGATCTGCATAGTAAGTTTTCCTTCCCGAAAAGGTAAAGGACACACTGAAACAAATAAATCACTCCGTTTCACTGTGTCCCCTTTGTTGTTTTTTGCTTATGCAAGAGCTTCTGCGGGTTTATCATCGCCCGGTTCACTGCTGACACACACAATGTCTGCACCTACTCCACGCAACTTTTCCACAATGTTTTCATATCCGCGCTCGATATAGTGGACATCCTCGATTCGGGTATTGCCCTCTGCGCACAAACCGGCAATAACCATAGCCGCTCCCGCACGAAGGTCACATGCTCGCACCGGAGCTGCCTTCAGCTGCTCGACACCCTGTATAACCGCAATCTTGCCATCTACGTGAATGTTGGCACCCATGCGGCTAAGCTGAGAAACATAGCGGAAACGATCGTCCCATACATCCTCAGTTACCATGCTGGTACCCTGAGCCATTGCGAGCAAAGCAGTTATCTGAGGCTGCATATCCGTGGGAAAACCGGGATAAGGCATAGTTTTTACATTGGTGCTTCTAAGAGGCTTGGTACGGCGAACAAGAACTGCGTCACCGCGTTCCTCGATCTCGGCGCCCATTTCCTCCAGCTTTGCGGTAATGCATTCAAGGTGCTTGGGAATAACGTTCTTTACGACTACTTCGCCGCCTGCACCCGCAACCGCGGCAAGGTAGGTTCCTGCCTCGATCTGATCGGGAATTATAGAATAGAATCCGCCGTTCATGTGGTCTACGCCGTTTATCTTAATAACGCTGGTACCTGCACCCTTGATATCGGCACCCATGGAATTAAGGAAGTTGGCAAGGTCAACAATGTGGGGTTCCTTTGCCGCATTCTCTATTACAGTCTTGCCTTCCGCCTTGACGGCAGCAAGCATAATATTCATCGTAGCACCGACGGAAACAACATCAAGATAAATGTTGGCGCCCTTAAGACGACCGCCGGGAGTATCGGCAATTATCATGCCGTCCATAACATCCACTTCCGCACCCATAGCCTTAAAGCCCTTGATGTGCTGGTCAATGGGACGTACACCGAAATCGCAGCCACCGGGCATTGCGCCGCGTGCATGACCAAATCTGCCAAGCATTGCGCCTATGAGGTAATAAGACGCTCTGATAGCGCGCATCATTTCGCTGGGGCCTTCTCCGGCATTTATGCCGCGGCAATCAATATCCATAGTGTGCTTATTCACAGTGCGGATATCGGCACCCATGGTCTTAAGGATATTCAAAAAAAGCGTAACGTCGCTTATCTGGGGAATGTTCTCAATTCTGCATACGCCATCAACCAGCAATGCTGCCGGAATAATAGCTACCGCGGCATTCTTTGCGCCGCTGATCTCAATTTCGCCATACAGCGGTTTACCGCCGCGAATGATATACTCAGTCATCTTTCCACTTCCTTACGCATCATTCGGCTCTGTCATTTATATAAAGCAAGGGCCACAACACTTTGGCCGCGTATCAATCAAAGCAAATGGGCATTATACCCCATTTCATATCAGCTTATTATACACAACATTTCCATTCTTGTAAATACCGGGGCCGCAAAATATTGAAGGATTTGTTTACTCTGTTTCAAATTCAACTTATTATTTTGCCGCTGCTAACATTGACCTGATACTCACCGCCATCGGTAACGATATGCCAAACAGGTTCCAGCACAGTTCCCGACGCGGATGAGCTCATATTATAGCAAAGTTCTATGCTCTCAACCGTGTTGCAAACACGACCTCCCGATTTTATCTCGTCAAGGAAGCGCACAAGAACCGTATTAATGTCAAGAGCTTTGCCTGCATTTCCGGCCTGCGGCACACCGTTGATTCTTCGCCCGGAAAGAACAGCGCTTCCGCCCGCATAAATTGTAAGGTGCACACTGCAGTTAAGTACGGGGATTTCTTCCCATGCGCAGATATAGCCGATACCTCTGGAATCACCATGCTCTTCCATCTCAGCACCTTCGGTGATAAAAGCGATCCCCATTTCTTCCAGCAAACGAGCCGCCGTTCGGCCTGCGCCCGCACCGTCATCAACGAAATTGAGTTTCACTTCAAATTCACCGTTGTTTCTGAAAACAGCACTTCCGTTTTCAGTGGAATAGGAATAGATATTACCGCCTTGGTCTTCAGCCTCTGCCTTACCTATCAGTTTCTCAACTATTTTCGCTTCGGATGCAGTATCTCTGTTTATTGTGTACCATGACGCTTCAAAATCATCCGGCACAATATCCGCAGACAGCATTATGCCGCTGTCCATAAAAAGCTCCGAAATAGAGTTCTTTTCATTGGCAGACACATTGCGCACTTCGCCGCGATTTACTCCAATGAGGATAAGAAAGCAGACGTTGAGCGCTGCAAGTATTATAATAGCTATATTTTTCAAACGCGCTGCATCCACTTTCTATCACTCCTTTTTATTCAACTACCCATGCGGGTGCTATAGTTTCGCTGCCGTCATCGTAATATACGAGGCTAAGGCTGCCATCATTTTCAAGTCCGCCTGCAATCGCCGCTGCCTGCAGTTCCGGCAGCATAGTCGCCTTTTCATCCGTGAGTGTATAGCCGCGCATCCATATATCAATGGATATCATTCGTTCGTTATCATACACAACTGTTGCCGCTTTTCCTCGGTTCTGCACTACAGCTGCGCCTCCGATGTAATAACCGAAGTTTACGGCAGTAACTCCGTTCTCAGTTTTTTCAATACCTGAAAAATAAACGTCCTCTGCGCCGGTGTAGGCAGATCTCAAATCTGTAACCAGTCTATATGCATCCTCTATTACTTTGCCTTCATCTATGGCAGAAGCGTCTTTAGCATCCGCATAATCGTAGTCACTGACGCTATAGCTCAATCTGCCGTCCGCGCTGACGCGCATAATACCGTTAACGCCAACGTAAACCATAGTTCCGTTCTTCTCGGAATAGCTGGTACCGCCCAAAAGGCTTATTCCCAGCATTTCCGCAGCCTGCTCTTTTACCCGCTTATTTTCAATTATATTCACGGATTCCACAAGATACTTATCAGCAAGTTCAGGAACTATGATGGTATACGGCTCAACCATATCCTTCACTTCTTCCGATTCGAAAGCAAAGTAGGCGCCGTTAGGCAGAAATTCCTGCATAACAACACCGATACTGTCTGCCGCGGCAGCAGTATCGCATTTATAATAACCCTCTGAGTTGGCGTAATATACGTCTACTCCGTTCTGCTCATTTATTACCGTAACAAAACGGTCAGCATAATCGTCATTCTCATTTATGGTGCTCATTCCCAGCCATCTAATGAGAATGGATATAGGCATTTCTACTTTATAATCCCAGTAAATACCCGGGCGAGCGAGGGCATTGCGCCACTCATTCTCGCTGCAGCTTTGCGGTAATCTCGCCGAGCCAAGGGCTTCACCGACGATGTTTGCGGTTCTTTCGTAAAGACTGCTCAACTGGCCGTCATCATATTTGGCTGCGTATCTGGTTCCGACATCGCCCATTACAGCCATGACAATAGGCCTTGCGGCTACTTTATAGTCGTTACCATCCGCACTTATGCCGCTTTGGCTGCTCGAAAGCTCACCTTTCTTGAAATATCCTGCAAGCTTCGACTCGGATAAAAACTCGCTAAAAACTTCACTCTTGTAAGCCAGAAACAACGCATTTGCAGCCAGGGCAACTATAAGCAAACTCTTAAGCAGTTCCTGCAGTTTACGCTTCATAAGTTTCACCGCCGCTCTGCTCTTTTGGCAGACGTATAACAACCTTTGTGCCCTTGCCGGGTTCACTGTCAATGCTTATATCGCCGCCATGCTTCATAACGATTTCCCTTGCGATAGAAAGACCCAAACCACTTCCGCCCAGAGCGCGGGAACGGGCTCTGTCAACTCGGTAGAAACGGTCAAAAATGTGAGGCAACTGATCTTTGGGTATTCCTATACCCGTATCCTTTACGGTAACCCATACATGATTGCCGCTTCCGCCAACGCGTACGGTTATCTCGCCGCCGTCGGGAGTATATCGAATCGCGTTAGTTATGATATTTACTATTACCTGCTCTATACGTGCTCTGTCGCCGCAGCAGATAATGGCTTCTTCGGGTCTCTCAAGTTTTAGCTGCATATCGCGCTTTTCAACGTTAAGACGCAGCGCCTCACAAATATTGTTAGTAGACGTAGCTATATCAAAATCCTCAAAGCGCATATCGTTATCGCCCGCGTCAAACTTGGAGAGCATGAGCAGATCCTGAACGATTTTTACCATGCGGTCGCTTTCATTGAGGATAACCTGCAGAAAATGTTCCCTGCTTTCCTTGGGCATTTCTTCGCCAACGTCTTCAAGAGTCTCCGCATAACTGCGAATATTAGTAATGGGAGTACGCAGCTCATGGGATACGTTCGCAACAAATTCACGATGCATCTGCTCGCTTTTTCGCTGTTGAGTCACGTCATGGATAAGCGCAAGTATACCCTTCTGTCCCGACTCACTTCCTACAAAAGGAGCCAAAATCATCTCAAGGGTCTTGTCCTTTATTTCTCTTTCTGCACGGATAACCATGGGAGCCTTGAGGGCAAGAACCGTATTCTTTTCCTCGATACTTCCGAAGATAATCGAATAATCAAGAGCAGGATCTTCAAGGCTTACTCCCAAAAGCTGCTCCGCAGCAGGGTTATAGTGAATCTTTACGCCTTCGCTGTTAAAGGCAACTATACCGTCGGTCATATGGAGGAAAACGGTGCTAAGCTTATTTCTCTCACCTTCTATGGCTTCAACGGTATCATGGAGCTGCTGCGCCATATCATTGAAGGACTCGGTAAGAACACCGATCTCATCCCATGTATGAACCTCGATCTTCTGAGAAAAATCACCTTCTGCAACGCGGTTTGCGCCGCGGGTAAGGCTCTGAATGGGTATGATCAGAGTTTTGGACAGCAGGAAACTGAGCAGCACGGATATTGCAAGACCTACTACCAGAGCTTCGATAATTATGGTAAACAGCTCCACATTGAGGTCGTGTACCGTCTGCTTGTCATCAATGATATATACTATATAGTTTCCGCCGTCACCTTTTATCGGCAGGGCTACATCCATGTATGCGGCCGCACTGTTGCTGGCATAACCTTCTCGGCCATTAAGTGCGCTGAGAACGTTGGGCGTAACTTCAACTTCCTCCCGTCCGTCAGATCCGCCAAGGACTGCAGCATTTTCTCCGTCAAGGACATAATAATTTCGGTTTACACCGTCTATGCCCAAAAGACCCGAATATGCCGAAAGTATATCTTCTATCTGTGCCGCTCCTCCCTCTTCATCGGCAGCAGAGCGCAGGTCATCGGCAAACTCCTGAACCGCGAATACGTCCTGCATATTCTGATAGAACTCACCGAGGTAGAATCCGACAACGCCTCTTATAAGAAAGGCACAGACAACTATCATAAGCGAAATTATGAGCAGCAGCATAAGCGCAACCAGTTTTGTATGCAACCTGCTTTTTTTCATCAGTCTGTCCTCCCTTCCCTTAAAATGTTTACCACAGTCATTCAGCCAGATAATAACCGGCTCCGCGCTTTGTGATTATATAGCGGGGATTTGCGGGGTCATCTTCCAGTTTTTCTCTCAAGCGGCGAACTGCTACGTCAACGGCACGCAGATCGCCGAAATAATCATAGTTCCATACGCCGGACATAAGCTCCTCACGGGAGAATATCTTGCCCTTTTCGGCAGACATAAACTTGATAATATCATATTCGCGCTGGGTAAGCTCTACCGCTTCCCCGTTGGGCTTTATCACGCACATTCTGTCATTATCGAGAGTTATACCGCCCGCGGTATTTTCACCTTTATCGGACACCTCTACAGGCTCCATAACTGCCATTCTGCGGATATTTGTCTTTACTCTTGCCATGAGTTCACGCACGGAAAAAGGTTTTACGATATAGTCGTCAGCGCCTATCTCCAGACCCAATATTTTGTCGCGCTCTTCTTCACGGGCAGTGAGCATAATTACCGGAGTAAGCTTGTCTGCCTTTCGGATTTCACCGAGCACACCGAATCCATCCATAACCGGCAGCATAACGTCCAGCAAAATGAGATCGGGAGACTCGCTTCTTGCTTTTTCAAGAGCCTGACCGCCATCGTATGCGCAGATAACTTCATATCCTTCACGCTCAAGGTTAAACTTCAATATATCAACGATATTGCTTTCGTCATCAACTACAAGTACGCGCTTGCCCATGGTACTCCTCCGTTTCTCTCCAATCGTTTGACACTCTGTCAATCCTGATGATTTCTCAAATATTCTCTTGCCATAAATATGGCGTTTATACTCTTTCCGTCCAGCAGCTTACCGCTCATTACCATCTGCACCAGTTCATCAAGATCAACTACTTCCAGATTAAGAAATTCATCTTCATCGGGACAAGCCTCACCGTGAGTAAGGCCAAGTGCAAGATATATGTGCAGCTGCTCATCGCAAAATCCGGGCGAAGGATATGTTCCGCCGAAATAGATAAGTTTCTCTGCAGTAAGACCGGTTTCTTCGCGCAGCTCACGAATCGCGCCTTCAAGGGGATCTTCACCTTTTTCCAGCTTTCCCGCAGGCACCTCAAGCATCGCTCTGCCTATGGGATAACGGAACTGGCGCACCATATACGCGCGGTTATTATCGTCAACAGCAAGAATAACTACGCCGCCTGCATGTTCGACAACTTCACGGAAAGACGTTTTTCCGTTCACAAGTTCCACGGAGTCCATGCGAATATTAACTATTTTACCCTCGTAAACCTGTTCGCTGGTGAGGGTCTTTTCAAACAAATTTTCATACATCTTAATCCGAACTCCTTTTCAGGCCGCAATATGCCAATTTAAATGTATTTTACCACGCATTGCTGTCTTTTTCAATACAAATAAAAGCTCCGCGAAACTGCCTTGAGTTCCGCGGAGCAAAATGTATTTAGTTAATAATAAGCTTTTTCTGCTTCCACTTACCGGAGAGGAAGTAGATAATACCTACAACACCGAATACGTGGCCTGCAATGACCATACCGTACCAGAAACCGTAGATACCCATATCAAAGACGATGCCAAGCAGGAATGCAAGACCAACTCTTACTACAACGCCGTCCATAATACCTGCAAAGAATGCCAAACCTGCAAAGCCCATACCGTTTATGAGAGACATTGCAAAGGAACGGCCTGCATAACCAAAGAAGTTGATTACCGCAACCCATACATAGCTTCTTGCAAGAGCCTTAACTGCCTCTTCCTTATCAAAGAGACCGAAGAGCTGCTCGGGCATGATTATCATAAGTACAGAGAGTATTGCAGCAAATATAGTACCGAGAAGCAGTACCATCTTGACTACCTTGGAAACGCGGTCATGCTTACCTGCTGCGATATTCTGACCGACCATACCGGAACCTGCTGCGTTAAGGGACTGAGTAACAATGTTGGTGATGTTACCCAGCTTGTTACCGATAGCGGTAACTGCCATGTAAGTAACGCCATACTGGTTGATGTAGGAGTTAACGAACATCATGGAGAAGGTAATTGCGCTGAACTGAAGCATCATGGGGATGCCGAGCTTGATCATACGCAGGAAGAGATCCTTCTGAATCTTGAAGCTCTTGAGCTTGAAGTCAAAGCCAAATGCGACTCTGTGGCGATAGAGGTAAATAATAGCGATGATGAAGGAGAGGGCCTGGCTCATTACGGTTGCAAGCGCTGCACCGCCGGGGCCCATGTCAAATGCACCGACAAACAGAATATCCAGGAAAATGTTTGCGGTAGCGGAGATAGCGATAAACATAAGAGGACGCTTGGAGTCGCCGATACCACGCATGATAGAACCAACTGCGTTATAGCCGAAGGTGAAGATAACACCGCCAAGACATACTCTGGTGTAATCCATTGCGCCGCCCATAGCTTCATCGGGAACGTTGAGGAGCTTGAGTATGGGATGTGCCAGAGGCATACTGATTATCGTTATGAGAATAGCCATTACGAAAACGGTAGTGAAAATCATACCAATGACCTTGGATACGGAGTCATATTCCTTACGGCCAACAAACTGAGATATCATGACCTGACCTGCAGAAACGAAGCCAAGGCAAAGGAAGGTGAAGAGAATAAGAACTTCGCCGCCCATAGAAACCGCAGAAAGACCTGCACTACCGACGTACTGACCAACAACGACCATGTCAACCAGATTGTAAACGGTCTGGAGGAAGTTGGATACAACGAAGGGCCATGCAAACTTAATAAGATGCTTGGATACGCTGCCTTCGGTAAAGTCGTTGATCATTGATTTTTGCTGTTTAACTTTTTCCAAATTGCGCACTTTCTTTCATATATAGATTTTTATAAAATAAACACATTCAGTTCTTTGCGGCTTCCACAAGGGCTTCAAAAAGCGCCATGGCATTCTTATCCGTTTTGAACATCAACTCGGGATGCCACTGCACGGCAACCGCAAATTTCTTTTCAGGAGCATAGGCTCCCTCTATCACGCCGTCAGCTGCCTTTGCCATAGGCAAGAGACCGCTGCCGAGATTCTTTACGGATTGATGGTGGAAACTGTTTACTTCGATGGCGCTCTCCCCCGTTATGCGGGCCAGAGGTGTATTTTCGTAAACTTCCACTTCATGCATGGCTGCTTCTCCCATCACCGCAGCGCGATGAATGACCTCACTGCCTATCTGCGAGGGAATATCCTGATAAAGATCTCCGCCGTAGAGAACGTTAAAAATCTGGATACCGCGGCAAATGCCCAATACAGGCTTATCATTTTCCAGCACCAGTTTCAAAAATGCCAGTTCATAACTGTCTCTGGCGGGCATACATTCCTCGCAGCGTTCCAGCTTTTCTTCTCCGTAACGCTGAGGCTCTATATCCTGACCGCCGCTGAAAATAAAACCGTCACAAGTCTCCATCAGTTGATGAAATGCATTTTCATCCTCGGCAGGATGAAGTATAACGGGCAAACCACCCGCTTTAGCCACAGCATCCATATACCCCGGGCGCAGACGGTAGTTTTCCATTTTATCGTCATACATGGGTACAATTCCGATAACAGGCAGCATACTATCGCTCCTTCCAAAAAAGTGAACGCATTCACATTTTCAACCGAGTTATAAGTATAACTTATTTCCCAATTATTGTCAAGCGCTTTAGATGTGCAAATTATTCCTTTTCCAAACATTAATAAAGCATGTAAAACACCCCTCAACCGAGGGGTGTTTCTCACTTGGTATGAGTTTTTATATACTCCATAAGTGCTTCTTTAACTCTGCGGTATCCTCCCGCAATGGGCTTAGCAACGCTGCCGTCTGCGCACATTTCCTCAAAGCGTTCCACCGTAACCCATTGGGCATCCGATGTTTCGCCCGGCTGCAGGGAAAGCTCACTCACAGAAACATCTTTTACTATGGCATAGGTATCGAAAAACGCATTTCCTTCCCTATGCTCGTCAAGAAGTGTAAGTTCAGAGGCTTCCGCGGATATGCCCGTTTCCTCCATAAGCTCTCGCACGCAGCCAATAAGGCTGGTTTCACCCGCCTGAACGGCACCTCCGGTATTTTCCCAATAATTACCCCAGTGTTCCTTTTCGGGGCTGCGCAAAGTTATAAGCAGTTCTCCCCTGCTGTTGGTTATCCATACCAATGCAACGAGAACATACTCATCTGCGGTTCGCTTTTCGCCGCGCACTATGCTTCTGCCCGTGAATATTCTGTTTTTATCGTAAATATCAAGCAGTTCCATTAGATTATATCCTTACAGATGGGAGTTGTGAAAAGTTTTCTGAATTCCTGCTGGTCGCGGCTTTCCGCTAAGGCCCACATAGTTTTGGCGACTATGGTTTCGGTGGTCATATTATAAGCTTCAAGAAGTTCGTACTTTTTCTTTACCTTGAAGCCAACACTGTAGACCTCCATATCGCTGCCCTCATAAGGCACCTGAGTGGTTACGATAACGCGTATATCTCTGCTGACCAGTGCTTCGATTTTATCGGAGAACTCCTCGCTGTCATAAACGGGTATACCGCCCATGCCGAAGCTCTCGATAATGACCGCCTCATAATTTTCGGCAAGGTAGTCAAATATATCCGCCTTCATACCGGGAGTAAGCTTCAGTACGAAAACGTTGGGGTTGAGCGCGGAATAGAACTTAGGCTGGCTGATTTTCTTATCATCGATATAATAATGAAGCTTTCCCGAACGGATCACAGCCACCTCGGGATAGTCTATACTGGAAAATGCGTTATAGCTCTTTGTGTGGGTCTTACGTGCGCGAGTGCCTACGATAACTTTACCGTCAAACACCAGCTTCACGCCGTGTGCTCGGTAGTCCGAAGCGTAGATGACCGCATTTATAAGGTTGCCGCGGGCATCGGTATCCTTTTCAAATATGGACTTCTGTGCGCCCGTGAACACCACGGGTTTGGGGCTCTCCTGAATAAGATAGGACAGAACCGCCGCACCGTAAGCCATGGTATCGGTACCGTGAGTGATAACAAAACCATCGTAATCATCATACTGATCGCGAATATACTCCGCCAAACTCAGCCAATGCTTATGGTTCATGTTGGTGCTATCAAGATTAAAATATTGAACTGCGGTTATATCGCAGTAATTCTCTATTTCAGGCACAGCGGCTATAAGCTGCTCGGAGCTTATATTTGGCGAAAGTCCGTCCTCTGTCGGCATGGACGCAATGGTGCCGCCTGTAGCTATAATGAGTATCTTCTTCATGGGTACACCCCTTGTATTTTGTCTTCAGCGGTTATTATACCACTGCAAAAGTTCGTTTTCTACTGTATACAGAAAATTAACAGTACTGTTTACACACCGTAAAGGTCATGGCACAGCTTTCTTCCGGTTTCGGTTTTGAAGATATTATTATATGCGTTTCTTATCTGCTCGGTTGTCATCTTCTCGTCATAAAAATTGGCAAGGAAGTCTGCCTCCACCAGTATCTGATGGTCGAGATCTTTGATATTATCATAGGTATGGTGATGTCCCACAAGCCAAGCGGCGCGCTGAACAACGTCCTCCGGGCAATGAAGGCGGCGCAAAAATTCTTCTGCCACACCGGGGCCCAAATCTTCCTGAAGTTCACCGCTGCTTTCGCCGAACAGTTCCATAGCTACTTTAACGCCCATGTCGTGAGCAATTGCGGCAGCCTCAAGTATTGCGCAGGTTTTAGCGTCAGCTTTCTCTTCCTGCGCTATAACAAGGGCAAAAGTCTGCACCTGAACAGTATGATGCACCTGTTTAGGGTCTCCCGCAAAATATTCAGCCATTGCCAATATAAGATGTTCGTTCATGGTATCAGCTCCCGAAACTTTTTTCTTTGATTATAATTTATCACATTAACTATATAATTGCAATCATAGCCATCCTTGTGGTAAGCTATATGCAGTACACAATGGAGGACAAGCCATGAAATACATAATTGCATCCGATATACACGGCAGCGCACTTTACTGCGCAAAGCTGCTGGAGCGATTCACCGCCGAAGGTGCCGACGGTATTCTTCTCCTCGGTGACGTACTCTATCACGGCCCCCGCAACGATCTGCCCGAGGGTTATGCCCCCAAAGAGGTTATCGCCATGCTGAATCCTTTGAAGGACAGCATCCTTTGCGTTCGCGGCAACTGCGAAGCTGAAGTTGACCAGATGGTACTGGATTTTGACGTTACCACGGAGCACCGCACTCTTGATCTCGTCGGCAAAAAGCTGATGATGACCCACGGACACCACATCAATATCGACGCGCCTCCCGCTCAGGCCGACATTGAATTCGTCATTTACGGACATACCCACATCCCGCTCAAGGCACAAAAGGATGGAGTATGGTATCTCAATCCCGGCTCCGTTACCATTCCCAAAAACGGCAGCGACCATGCGTATATGACTCTCGACGAGAACGGCTTCGTGTGGAAAACCATTGACGGAAAAGAATACGACAGATTGGAGTTTTGATATGGCTAAAACACTGTACGTATCCGACCTTGACGGAACATTACTTCTCCCCTCTCAAGTAGTCTCTGATTTTACAGCAGAAACCATAAATAAACTCACATCAAACGGTATGCTCTTTTCATACGCTACCGCACGCTCCCTTGAAACGTCCTCTAAGGCTGCCGCAGGTATAACCGCCACTCTCCCCGTAATCACAAGCAACGGTGCATTCATTAAGGATAGCAAGACCGGAGATAACATCCTTGCCAACTATTTTTCCGAGGAAGAGGCTCAGGAAATATGCTCCGCTCACAACGAGCTGGGGCTATATCCGCTCATTTACTCCACCCGCCCCGGCTGCGAAAAATTCACTTATTACGAAAAACTGATAACTCCCGAAATCCGTGAATTTCTAAAAACCCGCCCCAATGACATCCGTGATAATCCCATAGATGACCCCAAGCTACAATGCGAAGGACAAATATTTTACTTCGCTATGGTTGGTGGCGGCAAAAAACTCAACGAGCTTTACGAACGTTTTAAAGATCGTTTCTACTGCGTTTTAAGCGTTCACCTCTATGACAAGGAATATTGGCTTGAAATTATGCCCAAGGCTGCAACCAAGGCAAATGCCGTACTGCAGCTGAAGGAAATTCTCGGTTGCGACAAGGTAGTTTGCTTTGGTGATGCCGAGAATGATATACCCATGTTCCAAATAGCCGACGAATGTTACGCGGTGGCAAATGCTGTACCCGCACTGAAGGCCATAGCAACGGGAGTTATCGGCAGTAATGCCGAGGACGGCGTAGCCAAATGGCTCCTTGAAAATTTCAATAAATAATCGGAGGAATACATATGCGAGTTCTTTTTATAGGCAACAGCCATACATTTTTTAACGATATGCCTCAGACTTTCAAGCTGCTGGCAGAAAGCGCAGGCATTCCCACAGAGGTCAGCATGATCGCTCACGGCGGCAGACCTCTTTCCTGGCACCTGCAGGAAATGGTAGAAATTCGCTTTGCCTTGCTTTACGGCAAGTATGACTACGTTATTGTTCAGCAGGCAGCTCACGCTCCCCCTACTCCTCCCACGCCCGAGGAGACCCTTGCCGACGTACTCAAAATCAAAGAGCAGGCCAATGCCGTCGGAGCTACCCTTATCCCCACAGTTACTTGGGCCGAACGCCACATCCCCGAAAACCAGAGCGAAATGAACCGCGCCTATAATATGATCATGGAGCAGACCGATCTGCGCTGCTCTCCTGCCGGCCAGGTATTCATGGAAGTCAAGAATGAGCATTCCGAGATAGACATGTACTTCGAGGATGGCGCGCACTGCTCTCCTTACGGCAGTTACGCTGTTGCCTGCTGTGTATTCGCGCAGGTATTCGGCAAATCCCCCGAGGGTCTGCCCAACCGCGGCCACAAGACCAGTTTCGACATGAGCGATGCTGCGTGTGAGCTTGATGCAGAAAAATGCGCCATTATTCAGAAGCTGGCATGGAAGTACACTCAGGAAATAAACGAAAAGAGAGCACTTCCCGTCTGATTCTATACTGCAAACGAAAACGCTGCTGTAAAACTTACAGCAGCGTTTTTTCAATACAGACTTATGGGTACATCCTCGGGATCTTCACCCTTGGTTATGGATTTTATAACGGCGGTATATGAATAATCCGCGCTTGCCTTGACCGTTACCTTATCCCCTATTTTATGGCCGAGGATAGCCTTACCAAGGGGAGACTCTTTACTGAGTCTGCCTTCAAGCGCGTTTTGACGCAGAGTTGTTACTATCTGAAAAACTTCCGTTTCGTCCTCGTCTTCGATATATATCTCCACCGTATCGAAGAGACCTACCTCGTCGGGGGCAGACTCTGCCTCAATTACGATAGCGGTCTTTATCATGTTTTCCAGATAGCGGATGCGGCTGTCGTTACGGTTCTTTTCGCGCTTTGCAGCCTTGTATTCAAAGTTTTCGCTGAGATCGCCGAAAGCTCGCGCGGTCTGCACGTCCTCAATGAGCTTGGGACGAAGAGTAAAACGGCGATACTCCAGCTCTTCCTTCATTTTTTCAATATCAACCTTTGTTAGTTCGTCGCGCATGGTCAGCCATTGTCCTCCATATCATTTTCAAGAAGTCCCTTTTCCACGTTAGCCATTATGAAATGCTCTTTCTCATAATCCCAAAGCACCTGAGAGCCAAGGGCTGCCTTACCGTTTCGGCGCAGAACGTGAGACATGGTAACTCCGTGCTCTTTCCAGCTTATTCCGCCCGACGCACTGTTGAGCATTGCGGGCTGCACACGGTCAACGGCGGCAGCAAACCGCGCCTCGGGGGTTTCCTCAGCCTCAAATTCCTCCCAAAGGTCGCGCATCTTCTTAGCCTGATCCTCGGGCAGTATATTGAAAATTCTCTCAGCGGCGGCTTCTTCTCGCTCACGTTTACTTTTTTGCGCTTCATAATCGTAGGCGTAAGTATCTCCCGCGTCTATCTCCACCAGATCGTGGATAAGTACCATGGACATGGTTTTCAGCACATCAATTTCTTCGTTGGCATACTCCGAAAGCAGCATCGTCATAAGAGCGAGATGCCACGAATGCTCCGCGTCGTTTTCCTTGCGGCTGCCGTCTGCAAGATAATTCTGTCTGCCTATAAGTTTTATTTTATCGACCTCTTCGATAAAGGCCATCTGTTTTTCAAGTCGGGTCACGGATATCACTCCTTTAGTTCAGCATAGCACAAAGGCGCAATTTCTTCAATCGAACAAATTTTCGCTTTCTATCTTTCATTTTCCCGGGAAATGGTGTATACTTAATGGATGAAGGGAGCTGATATTATGGATATACTTGAAGGACTTAATCCTCAGCAGTTGGAGGCCGTAACCTCTACCGAGGGTTATATTCGCGTTATTGCAGGCGCAGGCTCGGGCAAGACCCGCGCGCTTGCCCATCGTTTTGCCTACTTGGTAAATGAAATAGGCATACTCCCCTCAAATATTCTCTGCGTCACATTCTCCAATAAGTCTGCAAATGAAATGAAAAAGCGTATCCGCGCCCTTACCGGCGACAGCGATACGGGATACATCAGCACCTTCCACAGCTTTTGCGTATCTGTACTGCAGGAGGATATAAGCGCTGTTCAGTATCCCAAGAATTTCATCGTGCTGGACAATGCCGATATTGACCAAATGCTGAAGGTCATTTACGAAGAGCGTGGACTCAGCATGCGTGATATGACGTTCTCTGCCGCCCGCGACATGATAGAAATGCGCAAATGCTTCAGTGATCCTCTGTATTACGAGCCTATGCTTTCCCTTTCCATAGACGAGCTTCGGCAGAAATATATGGAGTCCACCTCTCCCCGCGACATCATATTCTGGGGCTATGTATACCAAGAGAAGAAATGCTTTGCCCTTGATTACAATGATCTTATAAACTTCGTTCTGCACATATTCAACACTTCTGACGATGTACGCACAAAATGGCAGGAACGCCTTGAATACATAATGATCGACGAATATCAGGACATAGATGATCTGCAGTACCGTCTTATGCGCGCGCTTTGCCCGGGGCACAACAATCTTTTCATCGTAGGCGATCCCGACCAAACTATTTACACTTGGCGCGGAGCCAGTGTGAAATACATTCTCGATTTTGAGAAGGATTTCCCCGATGTTAAGACGATAATGATGAACTCCAACTACCGCTCCACTCCGCAGATACTTGCGGCCTCAAACGACCTTATCGCCAACAATGTGAGCCGTATAAAGAAGGATCTTATTTCCATGCAGGAAGACGGCGAACTGCCCGTCTATCATCACGCCAAAACCACCGAGGCCGAGGCCCGATGGATAGCATCAGAAATAAAGCGGCTGACCGACGAGGGTGTTCCCTACTCTGATATCGCCATTCTCTACCGCGCTCATTACGTTTCCCGAGTTCTTGAGGATGTATTCATGGATGAAGAGCTGCCCTTCACCTTATATAGCGGTGTCGGATTCTTTGACCGCGCTGAGATACGCGACGCGCTGGCGTACCTGCGTATGGCAGTTTACAAAGATGATCTGGCCTTTCTGCGCATAATCAATACGCCCAAACGCAATATAGGCCAACGGCGCATGCAATTCCTTCGCGATTTGGCTGTGGAAAAGAATATTTCTCTTTATGACGCGCTTCGCGCAAGCTGTGAGGACGAGCTGTTCCGTTCCACCAAGGCAAGGGCATTTATTGACCTTGTAGAGGAATTTTCCGACCTCTCCCGAACTATGCCGCTTACGGAACTCATGGCACTGATGCTTGATAAAAGCGGCTACGAAGCCGCTCTGCGCCTTGAGGGCAGCCAAGTTCGCCTTGACAATTTGGCTGAGTTGAAGCAGTCTATTCACGAATTTGAGCAGGGTTTCGGTGAGGATTTCACTCCCGAGGATTATCTTGCCCGTGTTGCCCTGCTTTCTTCGCAGGATGCCGCCGACAGCAAGAATGCGGTCAAGCTGATGACCGTACACACCGCCAAAGGTCTTGAATTCCCCTATGTTTTCATTTGCAGCCTTAACGAAGCTGTATTCCCCTCCAAAAAAACCGCCACTATAGAGGGAATGGAGGAAGAGCGCCGCCTTGCATTCGTTGCTATGACTCGCGCGGAAAAAATGCTCTACCTTACCGACTCCGAGGGCCGCAATCACGACGGCAGTTTCCGTTACCCCTCCCGCTTTATTTTTAACATCAACCGCGAACTGCTGCGGTATACCTCCGAGCTTGACGCAGGGCTTACCGATGACGCGGCAACATTTATACGAGCAAGTGAGCGCGATATGAGCGCGGCTCAGCATTCCCTTGACTTTGCCGCAGGCGACCGCGTGCGCCATGCCGTCATGGGGCTGGGCACGATTTTGGAAATCGATGAGGGCAAAAGCGCATTCGTTATAAAATACGATACACTATCTACCCCGCGCAAAATAAGCTTTAAGGCAAAGTTAGAAAAAGCTGAATAACCAAATATTGAATTTACTGTCACAAAGTGTTACACTGTCCCTCGGACACTTCCTGCGAAAGGTAATTTACAATGCAAAAAAGCAATTCATATCTCGGAACGGAGCCGGTCGGCAAGCTGCTGCTTAAGCTGGCCATACCCACCGTATTGGCGCAGATAATAAACATGCTCTACAGTGTGGTGGACCGAATTTTCATAGGCCATATTCCCGTAACGGGCGGCCTTGCGCTTACGGGAATCGGTGTATGCGCTCCCATCATATATTTTCTGTCTGCAATTGCCGCTTTGATATCCTACGGCAGCTCGGCTAAAGCGTCCATGAGCATGGGCAGCAACGATTATCCCCAAGCCGAAAAAATCATGGGCAACACTGCCTCACTGTTGGTAGTTGTTTCAATTATCGAAACAGCATTAACGCTTATTGCTGCGCGGCCTATGCTTCTGCTCTTTGGTGCCAGCAGCGAAACAATCGAATACGCAGTAAGCTACGTGAACATTTACGTTATCGGTTCGCTTTTCGTTTCCCTCACACTGGGCTTAAACACCTTTATAACCGCGCAGGGCTTTGCAAAAATCAGTATGCTCACAGTTGTCATCGGCGCTGTGTGCAACATTGTCCTTGACCCCATCTTTATCTACGGATTTGATATGGGTGTAAAGGGTGCTGCTTTGGCAACCGTTATTTCGCAGGCAGTTTCCGCCGTATGGGTCGTTCTTTTCCTCTGCGGCAAGAAGACAGTTCTCCGTCTGCGCTCCGTTAATTTCAAGCCTGATTTCAAGCTGATGCTCCCCTGCATCGCTCTCGGACTTTCCCCTTTCATCATGCAGTCCACGGAAAGCCTGCTGAACATCGCATTTAACTCTTCCCTGCTTAAATACGGCGGAGATACCGCAGTTGGCGCAATGACTATTCTCTCCACCGTTATGCACTGCACCTTCCTCGTTCTCATGGGTCTCACCCAAGGTGCACAGCCGATCATCAGCTACAACTTCGGAGGAAGAAATCCTCAGCGTGTTAAGGGCACTTTCCGCCTGCTGCTGATAATCAGCCTTATTTTCACCGTATGCATATGGATCCTCATCATGCTTTGCCCCAACAGCATAGCTTCCCTGCTCACCAGCAACGTTGAGCTTCGCGACTTTGCCGCATGGGCTCTGCGTATCTACTGCGCAGGCTTTATCGTTCTTGGTATACAGACAGCATGTCAGCAGACCTTTATAGGTATCGGAAACGCGAAGTCTTCCATCTTCCTTGCCATACTCCGCAAGCTGATACTGCTTATCCCCCTTATCTATATCCTCCCCAACTTCTTTGAGGACAAGGTATTTGCCGTATATCTTGCCGAGCCCGTAGCGGACGTTATCGCAGTTGCAACCACTGCAACACTGTTCTTCTTCCAGTTCCGCAAGGCAATGAAGAAAATAAGCGAATAAATGCAGAAATCCACCAACTTTCGTTGGTGGATTTTTCATAAGCCGCCAATGGGCTTTACCACTGATATACCATCTCCGCCGGCAACCATTTTGATATTGCCGAAGAAGATATAATCTATACGGAACTTTATCTCATACTCGTTAAACATTTCTGCCCATTGAACATTCTCTATCTTTACGCGAGCAGGAATAAGCGGAAGATTTTTAGAATAAAGACCCGAAACAACACTTTGTATGTTCTGTATCTGCTCATTCGTTACAATATCGTTGTATTCATCGGGGCAAATAACGATTGGGTTTTTGCAAATATAAGCCAGCACCACGCACAGAATGACCAAGACCAGCACAAGACAAATTATCCTTGCACGCTTATTTGTTTTTACTTTCAGCAGTTTAAGCATGCCTATGATGACAAACCAAATAACCACCGCTGCGGCACACGTACAAGTAACTTGAAAAATATATGCTAAAACCGTAAGAATAACTTGCACAGCATCTGCCCCCTTTTGGCCATAATACAACGCCCATCCTAGATGCGTCAAGATGCAGAAAGCCCCGCTTCAAATGAAGCGGGGCTTTTGTTGCTTTATAAGTATAATTACTTAGCAGCCTTCTCAGCGCGGATGGACTCGATGAGCTGGGGAACAACCTTGAACAGGTCGCCGCAGATACCGTAGTCAGCAACTTCGAAGATGGGAGCGTTCTCAGCCTTGTTTACGGCGATGATCAGCTCGGAATCCTGCATACCGGCCTTGTGCTGGATAGCGCCGGAGATACCGAGAGCAACGTAAACCTTGGGATGAACGGTCTTACCGGTCTGACCAACCTGGTGGTCAGCGGTGATGTAACCAGCGTCAACAGCAGCACGGGATGCGCCGACAACGCCGCCCAGCTCGTCAGCCAGCTCCTGAGCCAGCTTCAGACCGGTCTGAACATCCTTGGAGATACCGGCACCAACGGAAACGATGATGTCAGCACCGATGAGGTCAACCAGCTTCTTAGCAGACTTAACGACCTCGAGAACCTCGGTCTTCATGTCTTCAGCGGTGAGCTCGAAAGCGGGATGGATGATCTCAACAGCCTCAGCCTTAGCTGCGTCGAAGGGGCGCTTCTTCATAACGCCGGGACGAACGGTAGCCATAGCAGGACGGAAACGGGGGCAAACGATGGTAGCCATCAGGTGACCGCCGAATGCGGGACGGGTCATCTTCAGGTTGGTGTTAACGTCGAAGAGCTTGCTCTCGAACTTGGTGCCCTCGAGGTTCAGAGAAGAACCGGTCTTGAGGAACTCGATGTAACCGTTGAGATCAACGTCCAGGTGGGTGCAGTCTGCGCAGAGACCGGTGTGGAGTCTGGCAGCTACACGGGGAGCGAGGTCACGGCCGATGTTGGAGGCGCCAACGAGGAAAATCTCGGGCTTGAACTCCATGGCTGCGTCGCAGATAACCTTGGTGTAAGCGTCGGTGGTGTAGTTCTTCAGCAGGGGGCTGTTGTAAACGTAGACCTTGTCAGCGCCGTAGCCGCCGAGCTCCTTGGCCAGACCGTCAACATCGTCACCCAGCAGAATGCCGTGCAGCTCTACGCCCAGCTCGTCAGCCAGCTTGCGGCCTTCAGAGATAAGCTCGTAAGAGGTGGGCATCATGCTGCCCTGACGCTGCTCGCAGAATACCCATACATTCTTAAATGCACCGATATCGGCACTATTGAAATTGTTAGCCATTTCTGTTTCTCCCTTCTCTTAGATAATGTGCTTGGCAGCAAGAATGCCAGCCAGCTTATCAGTAGTTTCCTTGCCGTCACCCTCAAGCATCTGGCCTGCACCCTTCATGGGAGGAGTGAAGGACTTGAAGATGTTGGTGGGAGAACCCTTAAGACCGATGGTATCGGGCTCGATGAGCGCATGGTTCTGCAGAGCAGGATAATCGTAAACGATCATGGGCTTATCGTAGCACTCTTCGGTACCGAGAACGGACATGTAACGAGGAGTGTTGAGCTCCTTAACGCAGGTGATAACGCAGGGAGTCTGAACCTTAACGGTCATATAACCATCTTCGAGCTCGCGCTTGATGAAGAGGGTGTTGCCTTCCTTCTTGATCTCACTTGCATAAGTAACCTGGGGCAGGTGCAGCTTCTCAGCGATCTGGGGACCAACCTGAGCGGTATCACCGTCGATAGCCTGACGGCCGCAGAGGATGATGTCGTCCTCGTCGATGCCGTAGGTGTCAAGACCTGCAGCAACGATCTGAGAGGTAGCATAAGTATCGGAACCACCGAACTCACGACCGGAGATGAGAACGCTCTCATCTACGCCCATAGCCATCAGCTCGCGGAGCATGGACTCAGCGGCGAAGGGTCCCATGGTAACAGCAACGACCTTGCAGCCGAGCTCGTCCTTAAGAGCGAGAGCAGCCTCAATGGCGTTCATATCGTCGGGGTTGATGATGGTCTGCATGGAAGCACGGTTCAGAGTACCATCGGGATTGACAGCAACCTTACCGGAGGTATCGGGAACCTGCTTAACAGTAACAAGAATTTTCATTTTACATTAACCTCCTTCTTACTTCAGCAGATTGCCGGCGATAACGACCTGCTGGATCTGGCTGGTGCCTTCGTAGATGCTGGCGATACGAGCATCACGATACAGGCGCTCAACCTTGTACTCCTTGATGTAGCCATAGCCGCCGTGGATCTGAACAGCCTTGTAAGCGCAGCGGTTAGCAACTTCAGCAGCGAAGTACTTAGCCATGGAGCAAGCGGTGGTAGCATCCATGTTAGCATCCTTGAGGTTAGCAGCATTGTAAACCAGCTCACGTGCAGCTGCGATTTCGGTAGCCATATCAGCGATCATGAAGCTGATGCCCTGGAAATCAGCGATGGGTCTGCCGAACTGCTTACGCTCCTTAGCATACTTGATGGACTCATCAAGACATGCCTGAGCTACGCCGACTGCCTGAGCAGCCATGCCGAGACGGCCGCCGTCCAGAGTCTTCATAGCGATGGAGAAGCCCTTGTGGAGAGGACCAACGAGGCAATCCTTGCTTACGCGAACGTCCTCGAGGATAACGTCGCTGGTGGGATAGCCGTTGATACCCATCTTATTCTCGTGTGCACCGCAGGAAACGCCGGGGAGCTTCATGTCAACAACGAACATGGAGATACCGCGGGAACCCTTAGCGGTGGGATCAGTCTTAGCGAAGACCAGGCACCAGTCAGCTACGGGAGCGCCGGAGATGAAGGTCTTACGGCCGTTGAGGATGAAGTCATCGCCATCCTGAACAGCGGTGGTGGTGGTGCCGCCGGCGTCAGAACCTGCGCCGGGCTCGGTCAGTGCGAATACCATGATCTTCTCGCCCTTTGCGATAGCGGGAAGATACTTCTGCTTCTGCTCCTCAGTACCGGCGAGAACCAGGGGGCCGCCGCCGAGGGAGTTGGAGGTGTTAGCATAGACGGAGAGAACGCAGTCTACGCGAGCGAGTTCCTCGATCATGAGGCAGTAGGTGAGGTAATCGGAGCCGGAACCAC
>JAFYLI010000135.1 GCA_017537165.1 Oscillospiraceae bacterium
AGAAATAATACGCGCAGGCGGTCTTGTGGCCATCCCTACGGAAACAGTCTATGGTCTTGGCGCATCAGCGCTTATAGACGAGGCCGTAGCGAGAATATTTGAAGTGAAGGGCAGACCTCAGGATAACCCGCTGATAATCCACGTCCATGGCGCACAGGCTTTGGAACAGTGGTGCAGCGAGGTGCCCGAAGAAGCATATAAGCTGGCAGAGAAATTTTGGCCCGGCCCCCTCACTATGGTTCTTAAGAAGAAACCCTGCGTGCCCGAAAGGGTAACCGCAGGTATGGACACCGTTGGTGTGCGCTGTCCCGACCATTCAGCAACTCTGAAAATAATTGAACTGGCGGGAGTTCCCATTGCGGCTCCCAGCGCCAATATATCGGGCAAACCCAGCCCCACCACTGCCGAACATGTCCGCCACGATATAGACGGAATGATAGATGCTATAGTGGACGGCGGCGACTGCCGCGTGGGTTTGGAGTCCACCATAATCGACCTTAGCGTAACTCCGCCGCGCTTGCTACGTCCGGGCGGCATTAGCCTTGAACAGCTTCGTGAAGTTTTGGGTGAGGTCAGCGTTGACGCTGCCGTGTACCGTAAGCTGGAAGCAGGAGAACAACCTAAGGCTCCCGGCATGAAGTACCGCCATTATTCTCCCAAGGCTAAAGTTATAATCCTCGACGGAAATGCCGAAAATGTGGCAAAGTACGTGAATGCTAATAGCGGAGAGGGGACGGCAGTACTCTGCTTCGACGGAGAAGAGACACTTTTTGATGTGCCTACCTGCCTTACATACGGCGACCCCGAAAAGCCCGAAACGTTGGCAGAGAAACTTTTTGCCTGCCTGCGTGAGCTGGACAGAGATGATATAGAACTGATTTATTCCCGCTGCCCGCCAAAAGACGGCGTCGGCCTTGCGGTGTATAACCGCCTGAGCAAAGCGGCAGGTAATACTGTCATCGAGGTGTAAGCATGATAATTATTGGTATAACCGGCGGTACCGGTGCGGGTAAAACCACGGCCCTCGAAGTGCTTGCGGGTATGGGTGTGCGGATAATAGACTGCGATGCGGTCTATCATGGTCTGCTGGAAGAAAGCGTACCCATGCGCGAAGAACTCTTGGCCGCATTCGGAGATATTCTCACCGACGGCAAAATAGACCGCAAGAAGCTTGGACAGATCGTTTTCGGCGATGCCGAAAAGCTGGAGCAGCTTAATAAAATAACCCATAAATACGTAACCGAAGCCGTGCGCCTTGAACTTAAAAAGGAGGCCACGATGGATGATTACGCCGCAGCAATAGATGCCATTGCCCTTATCGAAAGCGGAATAGGCGAGATCTGCGACGTTGTGGTTGGTATAACCGCGCCCGAAAGCGTGCGTGTGCAGCGGCTCATAGCCCGCGAGGGCATAAGCGAGGAATACGCGCTGATGCGTATTCGCGCGCAGAAAAGTGAAGAATGGTTCCGCGAGAACTGCGACCATACCCTTGAAAACGGGGGAAGCAAGGAACAGTTCAAGGAACTTTGCATAGAGTATTTCTCAAAAATATTGGATGAATGATGGAGGCGAGTTGGGTGAACATTTTTGAACGTATAGAATCCAACGTAAGATCTTACAGCAGAAGCTTTCCCGTTGTATTTACCAAGGCCAAGATGTCCAAGATGTACGACGAGAACGGAAACGAGTATATAGACTTTTTCGATGGCGCAGGCGCCCTTAACTACGGCCACAATAACGATTTTATCAAGAGCCGTATCATCGAGTATATCGAAAGCGACGGCATAAGCCATGCTCTTGATATGTTCACCGGTGCCAAAGGTGATTTCTTTGCCTGCTTCGAAGAAAAAATACTCAAGCCCCGCGGCATGGACTATAAGATAATGTCCAGCGCACCCACCGGCACAAACGCTGTTGAAGCAGCGCTGAAGCTGGCTCGCAAGAATACCGGTCGCCATGGCGTATTTGCTTTTACCGGTTCTTTCCACGGCATGACTATCGGCAGCCTTTCCGTATCCAGCGGTAAGTCTATCCGCGCAGGTGCAGGTGAGCCCCTTTACGGAACAACCTTTATACCTCACCCCAATACCTTCCCCGGTGATTGCATCGCATATATGGATAACCTTATTACCGATGAGTATTCCGGCGTTGAGAAGCCTGCTGCCGTTATCCTCGAGACCGTTCAGGCCGAGGGCGGTGTAGTAGTAATGTCCAATCAGTTCCTGCGCGATCTGCGCGCATTCTGTGACCGCCACGGCATCATTATGATAATCGATGATATTCAGGTTGGCTGCGGACGTACCGGCAAGTTCTTTTCCTTTGAGCGCGCAGGTATTATTCCCGATATGGTTACTCTTTCCAAGTCTATCAGCGGTTACGGCCTGCCCATGTCCCTCGTGCTCATAAAGCCCGAGCTGGATATTTTCAAGCCTGCCGAGCACAACGGTACCTTCCGCGGTAACCAGATGGCATTCGTTGGTGCAAAGGCAGCCATTGAGTACCGTGAACTGTATAATCTGGAAGAGAAGACCTTTGAGAATGCAAAGCTGGTTTCCGACTTTGTTAAGGAACGCATCCTGCCCCTTAACGATAAGCTGGAGCATCGCGGCCTCGGCATGATCCAGGGCGTAGATTTCCGCTATGCTCAGGGCAGCGAGGATATCGCAGGCAAGGTAGTTCAAGAATGCTTCCGTCAGGGTCTTATCATCGAGCGTGCAGGCCCTAACGACTGCGTAGTAAAAATAATGCCCGCACTTACCATTGAAAAGGACGAGCTGATGAAGGGCCTTGAGATAATCGAGGCAGCCGTAAAGAAATATATTTAACAGGAGGTTACACCGTTATGTCTATAAAGGATGAACTTTTCTATTCTCCCAAGAATGCTTATGACCGCATGAGCGAAGCTGAGCTGGCAGAGTGCCACGCTTATGCCGAAGATTACAAGAAGTATCTCACCGCAGCCAAGACCGAGCGTCTTGCAGTAAGCGAAGCTATCAAGCTGGCTGAAGCTAAGGGTTTCAAGCCCTTTGAGTTTGGCAAGACCTACGCTCCCGGCGACAAGGTATATGACAATAACCGCGGCAAGGCTCTCACTCTCGCCGTTATCGGCAAGAAGCCTATGAGCGAAGGCATGAATATTGCGGGTGCTCACGTTGACGCTCCCCGCATCGACCTGAAGCAGATGCCTCTTTATGAAGACAGCCAGATGGCATTCTTCAAGACCCACTACTATGGCGGCATCAGAAAGTACCAGTGGGTAACCATTCCTCTGGAGCTTCACGGTGTTGTTGCAAAGCGCGACGGCAGTGTTATTGATATCTCCATCGGCGCAGAGCCCGGTGAGCCCCAGCTCATCATTTCCGACCTGCTGCCCCATCTGGCTGCAGATCAGAACAAG
>JAFYLI010000136.1 GCA_017537165.1 Oscillospiraceae bacterium
CCCTTTCCGACGGCTTCAACGCTTATGTCGTCTACTCCGTGGAACGCCTCGACGGCGGCACACTGGAGGGTATGAATCTTGAAATGGAGATCAATCCTCTTTACAGCTATGGTGCAGTGCCTATGGGTCATCAGTCTATGGGTTGGGAGTTTATAACGGGCAACGAAACACCACAGAAGGAATGGAATGCGTGGATGTGGAGCGGCAAGGTTGGCCTTGAAGGTGTTGATCTGCGTTTGCTTGGTGTCAGAGATCAGCTTACGGGAGAAAGCACAGACTTCGGCGAGGTGCGCATGAGCGTGCCGCTTATCGAATGCCCCGTAAAGCTGGCTCCCAACGGCGGTGAGCCCATGGGAAGAGACGTGTATACCGATATAATTCTCTCACCTCTGGGATTCCAAATGGCCGCTTGGCCCAATCTTGCGCCTCTTACAAGTGATGAAAGCGGAGAGAGTCAGCGCAACCGCGATTATACCACTGTGGATTGCACCGTTGCGCTGCTGCAGGATGATGGCACTGAGTTAGATATAAGCGACAGAATTAGCAGAAGGCCGGACGGCGATAAGGACAGCATAAAGTGTATGTTTGAAGCGCCTATGGATATTGATAAAGTAGATGCTTTGCTGATAAACGGCCGGCGATACGAGCTTAAATACGGCCAACCCAATAGCTTGCGCACAAGCAGCAGTACGGACAGATACCAAATACAGCGAGAGTATCTGTTTGGCTCACATGAGCTTTCCCATCCGCAGATAAAGGCCGAGAGTGAGGGGGTAAGCCTTGAAACGGAAAGCATTTGGACAGACGGCAGCACCGTTGAGCTTTCTGTTTATATTGAAGCGATCAGCGAAGTCGGCGGAGCCTACACCTACCTTGATAACGGTACCATGGGCATTACTGCAAAGAATAAGAAGGGACAGCTTGTGGCGGTAAGTGCACAAGTAGTGCCGATATGCGCAATTGAAGACGAGCGGGTGCTTTGCGGATATCTTATTCATATTGGCGGCGAGGCGGAAACTCTGATAATGAACCTCAAGTGTGTGGAAATAGAGATACCTCTTGATATGAAAAAGCTGAATAAGCTGCCCCAGGGTGAGCCTTACGAACCTGCGCCCTCGGAACCTCCCGCAGAACCGACTTTTGACATTTATCAGGAGCAGTACGATGATCTCTTCGGCTACCGCATTCCCGATAAAGTGGATATCACCGCGGATAACGGTGAGTACAGCATTACCATCGAATATCTGTGGCAGACCGTTACCAGGAGCAAGGGTAGATTTCTTGCCATGGTGTGCTGCGAGCAACTTGACGGCGAAAAATATGAGTACGGCAGAGCGCGGAAGGAAATTGAAATAGGCGTAGTATATGACAGCGAGTTCCGCGCTGCCGATTCTGTGGACGGAGGATTCAAATCCGGCTGGGTAGATGGCAGCCTGCGCTATGTCACGGCGGAAATTGATTACGACTTCCCAACCGGAGAACGTGACGCAGTTCGCTTTATATGGACGCCGCCATCGGGGGCCCGTATCGTAATTGATATTCCCATTGAATGATAAGCTGTGTTGCGGCGAGAATGAATGGCTTCTCCCTTGAGGAGAAGCTGGCGGCGAAGCCGACTGATGAGGGTCCGCGTAAGCGGCAAAATGGCTTAGCCATCATATTTTCGGCACTTTGTGCCGTCCCCTCATCCGTCAGTCGCTATGCGACTGCCACCTTCCCCTCCAAGGGGAAGGCTGTAAGCATCACAGTTGAAGACGGTAATTTTTGACAGTTTCCCGCTTCTTAGCGCAGGATAAGTTTAACCGAGGCAATTCAAATTTCCGTAATCAAAATAAATCGACTCTTTCTTTCGGGAAAGGGTCGATTTTTATTGTGTTTAGGACAAAAATAAGGTATAATACTATGATTAAAGATTAGAATGCGCGAGGTATTGCCATGTCCTTTGATATGACCAACTGCACACTGTGTCCCCGCCGCTGCGGAGCAGACAGAGCCAATGGAAAAAGCGGCGTCTGCGGAGCAGGGGAGAAGGTGCTTTTGGCCCGTGCAGCCGCCCATTATTGGGAGGAACCCTGTATCAGTGGCGAGAAAGGCTCGGGCGCAGTGTTCTTCTCGGGATGCTCTCTCAAATGCGTGTTCTGCCAAAATTACGAGATAAGCAGCGGCATGAAGGGCCGCGAGATTACTGTGCCGCAGCTGCGGGATGTTTTCCTGCGACTTGCGGATACGGGCGTGCATAACATAAACCTCGTCAACCCCACCCACTATGCCGCAGCCATAGCCGAAGCCTTGGAACAACCCATCGGAATCCCTGTGGTTTATAACTGCGGCGGCTACGAAAGCGTAGAAACGCTGAAAATGTTGGAGGGCAAGATACAGATATATCTGCCCGATATGAAATATTCCGATAATGCCCTCGCCCTGCGCTATTCGGGTGCGGGAAATTACGTGGAAACGGCGCAAGCCGCCATCATGGAAATGTACCGACAGACGGGGGACTATGTAATGGACGATGATGGTCTGCTGCAGAGCGGTGTGGTCATACGCCACCTTATCCTGCCCGGACAGCTTGAAAACTCCAAGGCTGTAATCGATTGGGTAGATGACAGCTTCCTGCCGGGCAGCGTGCTGTTTAGCCTGATGAGCCAGTATACACCCTGCGGACGGGCGAAGGAATTTCCTGAGATAAACCGCCGTCTTACCACGGCTGAGTACGAGGAAATTCAGGCTCATATGGACAAAAGCTGTATATTTGAAGGCTTCTTTCAGGAACTTGAGTCAGCAGGCGAGGAATTTATTCCCGACTTTGACTTCACGGGGGTAGACCTATGACCTTCGAGGAACTTAAACAAAAAGCCCACTCCCTGCCACTGCTGCCGGGTGTGTATATAATGATGGACAAGGGCGGTACGGTCATCTACGTTGGCAAGGCCAAGGCCCTGCGAAGCCGCGTAAGCAGTTATTTCCGTGAAAACGGACATAATGCCAAGACGGCAGCCATGGTGGCTCACATAGACCACTTTGATACCATCGTGGTAAACTCCGAGTTTGAGGCGCTGGTCACGGAAAACCAGCTTATCAAGCACCATAAGCCAAAGTACAACATCCTGCTCAAGGATGATAAGGGTTATCCGTTCCTGCGAGTGGATATGCGGGAAGAGTACCCGCGCTTCACTATCGTGGGCAAGGGTAAGAACGACGGCGCCAAGTATCTTGGCCCCTTCAGCAGCCGCAGTTCACTTTTTGACGCGGTGGACGCTGTGTGCAAGGCGCTGAAGCTGCCTACCTGCAGCCGTAAATTTCCTGCCGAGATTGGTAAGGGAAGACCCTGCCTTAATCATCATATGGGTCTCTGTTCCGCCTACTGCAAGGGCACGCCCGATGCTGAGGCTTACAGAGCGACTGTCGGCGAGGCAATACTGATTTTCGACGGACGCACCGCCGAACTGTGCCGCAGCATTGAGAAGCAGATGGAAACTGCCGCCGAAGAGCTGCGCTTTGAGGTAGCAGCCGAATTGCGCGATCGCATGCGTGCCGTGGCGGGGCTTTCCAATAAGCAGCTGGTGCAGAATGCAGCCAATGCTGATACCGACGTTATCGGTTTCGTGCGCGGAACGGCAAAAAGCTGTTTCGTAGTGCTTCATTATATTCAGGGTCAGCTGCTGGATAAGGATTGCGAGGTGCTGGAGCTTCCCTTTGAGGAAGATGACGGAGAAGTTTTGTCCCAGCTTGTGCGCCAGTATTATGCTATCCGCGGCGTATGCCCGAAAAATATTTATCTGCCTGCCCAGCCTGAGGATATGGATCAACTGGAACAGTTCCTTTCGGAAAACTTCGCCAAGCGAGTCAGCGTTACCGTTCCTCAAAGGGGCGAGAAGCAGAAAATGGTGGCTACAGCCAATATCAATGCCGCCGAAGAATGCGAGCGCGTAACCAATAGGGAAGAGCGCATTTCCAAAACTCTTGAATGGCTGAAAAATTCTCTCGGCCTTGCGGACATACCCCGCCGCATCGAGGCCTACGATATATCCAATACCGCAGGAGCGGACGTAGTCGGTTCCATGACGGTGTTTGAAAACGCAAAACCCCTGAAGCGGGATTATCGCCGCTTTAAGATAAAGACTATAGAAGGTCAGGACGATTACCACAGTATGCAGGAAGTGCTGACCCGCCGCATGACC
>JAFYLI010000137.1 GCA_017537165.1 Oscillospiraceae bacterium
CCTTTTGGTAAACGGCAGCTCGGGCATAGCCGTAGGCATGGCCACAAACATTCCTCCGCACAACCTTACGGAGGTCATAAATGCCTGCCTCTGCCTGCTTAAAAACCCGGATGCCGGGCTTTTGGAGCTTATGGAGCACATTCAGGGCCCCGACTTCCCCACCCGCGGTATAATCATGGGCCGCAGCGGCATCCGCGCCGCTTACGCCACCGGCCGCGGCAAGGTAGTTGTCCGCGCCCGCACCGAGTTTGAGGAGTTCGGCAAGGACAGAACCCGCATTATCGTTACCGAGCTGCCCTATCAGGTCAATAAGCGTCAGCTTATAAAGAACATTGCCGAGCAGGTAAAGGATAAGCGCCTTGACGGTATTTCCGACCTGCGCGACGAGACCGACCGTAACGGTATGCGTATGGTCATCGAGCTCAAGCGCGATGCCAATCCTCAGGTCGTTCTCAATAAGCTCTTTATGCAGACCGCTCTGCAGTCCAATTTCTCCATCATCATGCTGGCTCTGGTGGACGACCAGAAGCAGCCCAGAATACTCTCCCTGCGCCAGATCCTGGACGAGTACATCGCTTTCCAGAAGGAAATCATCGCCCGCCGCACCCGCTATGACCTGAAGAAGGCTCAGGAGCGCGCCCACTTGCTGCAGGGTCTTATTGTTGCGCAGGATAACATTGATGAAGTAATCCACATCATTCGTACCAGTTATGACGATGCCCGCGAGCGCTTGATGGAGCGCTTCGGTCTTGACGAGGTTCAGGCTCAGGCCATCCTTGATATGCGTCTGAAGGCTCTGCAGGGTCTTGACCGCGAGAAGCTGGAGCTGGAATACAAGGAGCTGCAGGAGCGCATTGCTTACTACAACGAGCTGCTTGCCTCCGAGGAAATGCTCCGCGGCGTTCTCAAGGAAGAGCTCATCGCCATCCGCGACAAGTACGGCGACAAGCGCCGCACCGAGATCCAGGACATCGAGGACGATATAGACATCGAAGACCTCATCGAGGAGGAAACCTGCATCTACACCCTCACCAACGCAGGTTACATCAAGCGCATGAGCCTTGATACCTACGCTGCCCAGCGCCGCGGCGGTAAGGGCAAGCGCGGTATGTCCACCCGCGAAGAGGACTATGTGGAAACCATCTTCACCGCCTCCACCCACGATAATATCCTCTTCTTCACCAACTTCGGTAAGGTCTACTGCAAGAAGGGTTACCTCATTCCCGAGGCCGGCAGCGCCGCCAAGGGAACCAATATAGTCAATATTCTGCCCCTTGACCCGGGCGAAAAGGTAAATACCATGATCCACGGCCGCGGATTCCCCGAGGATCGCTATCTGGTATTCATCACCAAGGGCGGTACCGTAAAGCGTCTTAGCGCCAGCGAGCTGAAGAACATTCGCCGCAGCGGTCTGCGCGCCCTTAACCTTGTGGACGATGACGAGCTTATCTCCGTCCGTGAGACCGACGGCAACCAGAACATTCTCATCGCCACCCACGACGGCTACGCCATCTGCTTCAACGAAAATGACGTGCGTCCCATGGGCCGTACCGCAGCAGGTGTGCGCGGTATCACCCTGCGCCCCGGCGACTATTGCGTCGGCGCAGCCCGCGCCCGTGAGGAAGGCTCTCTCCTTTCCGTTACCGAGAACGGCTACGGCAAGCGCACCGCCCTCAGCGAGTACATCCGCGGCGAGGGCAACGAGCCTCAGAAGCGCGGCGGCCGCGGCATGAAGAACTATCAGGTTACCGAAAAGACCGGCAAGGTCGCAGCTATCAAGGTAGTCGACGATGCCGACGATATCCTGCTGGTAGCCGATAACGGTATCGTTATCCGTATGTCCGCAGCTGACATCAACACCTACGGCCGCGCCACCCAGGGCGTCCGCCTCATGACCGTTTCCGACGGCGCCAAGGTTATTTCTCTTGCCCGTACCGAGCATGAGGAAGCCGTCGAGGAAGATGTTGTTGAGGAAACCGCAGAATAAGTAACAGTATAAAAAAGCGGGCAGCATGCAGCTGCCCGCTTTCCTTGTTTGCCTATCACCGTATACAAAAAGTTTGATTTAAGTTCATTCGTTATTCGTAGGGCAGGGGCTCGCTTCAGCCGCATGCACCGCACCCTTTTCCTCCCTTGTTAAAGGGAGGGGGACCGCTTGCGGTGGAGGGATTCAATTTTAGGAATCCCCCGGTCAGCTTCGCTGACAGCCCCCTTTAACAAGGGGGCGAAATGGTGTGCGGTAATCTAAAACCAACGTGTTAGGCTTCCCCCTTCGGGGGGAAGCTGGCGCCGTAGGCGACTGATGAGGGGGCCGCCGAAAGGCGGAAAGATTTTAGATTTTGCTAATATAACACCTCATCCACCACTTCGTGGTCCCCCTTCCCCTCAAGGGGAAGGTTAACCCTATACGCACATTTTATCGCAAAACCTAAAAGTCTTGTCATTCTGAGGCTTTGCCGAAGAATCTCCGCACCTACGAAAGATCGGCAGTAACATCACTGCGGAGATGCTTCGCTGCGCTCAGCATGACAAAATTTTTATGCCACGTCGCTCACGCTCCTCGCAATGACATGGTTTTTACTGTGTAGCACGCAATTTTCCCTCTTTACCATTGTAAAAAACGGAAAAATAGCGTACAATATCCCGGTTAGGAAGTGAAATTATGGATAACACTTTATATATAGTCGTCCCCTGCTATAACGAGGAGGAGGCGCTGCCGCTTACGGCACCCGTACTCACCGCCAAGCTGGATGAACTCATAGGCAAAGGCCTTGCGGGCGCGGAAAGCCGCATCCTGCTGGTGGACGATGGCTCAAAAGACGGCACATGGGGCGTTATTAAGGGCCTCTACGAAGAAAACAAGCGTTTCGCGGCCCTGCGCCTTAGCAGAAATCGCGGCCATCAGAACGCGCTTTTGGCGGGTCTTGAATACGCAGCCGCCCACGGAGACGTTACGATCTCCATAGATGCCGACCTGCAGGACGATGTGAACGCCATGGATGAAATGCTCAGCCGCTTTGCCGAAGGCTGCGACATAGTTTACGGTGTGCGCTCCTCCCGCAGCAGCGATACATTTACCAAGCGCTTTACTGCGGAGGGTTATTATAAAGTCATTGCAGCCCTCGGCGGCGAGGTTATCTTCAACCATGCCGACTACCGCCTTATGAGCAGCCGCGCCGTTAACGCTCTGCTGCAGTTCCCCGAGCGCAGCCTGTTTTTGCGCGGTATGGTGCCCATGCTGGGATATAAGACCGCGACCGTTGAATACGAGCGCAGCGCTCGCAACGCGGGAGAAAGCAAGTACGGCATTAAAAAGATGCTCACTCTTGCCATAAACGGCATTACCGCACTGTCTGCGCGGCCTATCCGCATGATTGCAGGCGTGGGCGCGGTGCTTTTTGCCGCAGGTATCGTGGCGCTGATAGCAATGCTTATCGCAGGCGCCGCCGCAGCAGCGATCGCCGCCGTGTCCGTATGGGGTGCAGCGGGACTTGTTCTGCTGGCGCTGGGCATTCTGGGAGAGTATATGAGCCATATTTATGAGGAAGTCAAAGCCCGCCCCAGATATTTTATTATGGATACATTGGAATAATATAAAATCTCCGTGTCAGTTCGTTGACACGGAGTTTTTTGCAGACAAAAAAACAGCTGCCCTTGCGGACAGCTGTTTCAATATCACATCAAATTACATTGCGTTGATGGAGAGGGTGAGTCTGCTCTTCTTACGGGCAGCGTTGTTCTTATGGATAAGACCGGAAACGGCAGCCTTATCGATGGCCTTAACTGCAACCTTGTAAGCAGCAACTGCTTCCTCCTTGTTGCCTGCGACAACAGCGGCGTCAAACTTCTTGATGGTGGTCTTAAGAGCGGACTTCTTAGCCTTGTTAACAGCCTCAGCAGCTCTGGAAAGCTCAACTCTCTTGGATGCGGACTTAATATTGGGCACTATACTCACCTCACTTTCGTCAGACTGTCAAAAAAAGCTTGAAACGGCTTTTTCAGGCCTTTTTTGACAGCCTGCAATCTTGCAGGAATACACTTATCCCCGTGCGAGTGATAATTGTAGCACCTTTTTTGCAAAATTGCAAGTGCTTTTTCAAAATATTTTACACGCCCGAATAAATTTTCATCATGTACACAAAATATGGAAAATCGAGAAAAAAGGAGACGATATATTGTGATGCAAAGGCGCACCGATCTGGCTGCAGAGGCGCGTGAACTGTGGCGGGAGGGGGCAAAAGCGACCTCGGAGCTGGCGGGAGTGAAGGCGGAGGCGGCGCGGGAAAACGGCTTTGAAACAGAGACGGTTGACATCCTCGACGAGGTCGGTGAGGCGGCTTTGGGCAAGCCGAAAGGCCGATATATTTCCATTGAACTGACGCCGCTGCTGAGCAGGGAAGAGGCTGCCTTCGACCGCGCCGCAGAGCTGCTTGCAAAGAAACTGCGGGAGCTTATTGGGCTAAAAAAGGAAGATACGGTGCTGGTTTGCGGCTTGGGAAATTCTGCCATAACGGCCGATATCATCGGGCCTGCCGCCGCGAAAAATACCCTTGCCACGCGGCATCTTAAAGAACGTATGCCCGAGGATTTTGCCCGTTTTCGACCCGTCGCGGTGGTGGAGGCGGGGGTGCTGGGCACCACGGGAGTTGAGAGCGCAGAGATAGTGAAGGCGGTGGCCGATAAGGTCAAGCCGACGGCCGTTATTGCCGTGGACGCGCTGGCATCGCGGCGCATGGCGCGCATTTGCCGCACCCTGCAGATATCCGATACGGGCATCGTGCCCGGCTCGGGAGTGGGCAATGCCCGACGGGAGCTGAGCGAGAAAACCTTGGGAGTGCCGGTGATAGCCATTGGTGTGCCCACTGTGGTTGACGCGGGTACGCTGGCAGCCGATCTGATGGAGCAGGCGGGAATAGGGGAGAGGGCACCTTCGGATTTTGCCGACTTCGGCGGGCAAATGGTAGTTACACCGAGGGATATAGACAGCCGCGCCGCAGAGTGCGCCCGCCTTATAGGCTACGGGATAAATATGGCCCTCCACGATATAAGCGCCGACGATGTAACCATGCTGCTGAATTGAGAATTGTTACGATTTAAATCAGTGCGGTGATGTGGGGTGTATTTCGTAGGGAACGCTCTTGAGCGTTCCGTTTGTGACAATACTGCCGGAAATAAACATAGCGGAACGGTCAAGACCGTTCCCTACAATGTTGATTAGAAATTTATTCGAAATTCGGTGTAAGGCGGGATATGGTCATCCCGCCTTCAAAACCGACTATATCACTTAATAAATGTAATTTTGCCTTCCTTACGGGCAGCACCCTTGGGATTTTCGCAGTCGGGAGTGCCAACGGCAAGGGCGATAGTGAACATCTCACTGTCCTTGATGCCGAACTTGGCGCGCCACTGAGCGGAGGCCTCATCTGCCATGAACTGACGGATGCAGCCGAGGATAACGCTGCCAAGACCTATGGAATCGGCGGCAACAGCCATATTTTCTACGGCAATACCGGAATCGATAGCGGTGTAGGGGAATTCGGCATCACCGCAGAGAAGAATGAGGGTGGGAGCGTCGAAGTAGAAATTCTTGAAAAGCTTACCGCCGGTGGCAGCAGCGAATGCCTCAAAGTCTGCGGCAAAAGCCTTCATCATCTCAGCGTCCTGCAGAACGATGGCGCGGACTTCCTGAGCGTTGCGGGCGGTGGGTGCCCAATCAAAGGCATCGAGAATTATCTTCAGCTGCTCGTCGGTGAGCTGCTCGGGTTTATATTTGCGAATGCTGCGGCGGTCAAGAATTGCCTGAACTGCGTTTTTGACTTCCATGAGTAAGTCTCCTTTACATTATATTATTATATGTGCATTATAGCAGTTTTCCCCGCCGCTGGCAACAGTTGAGCACGATGTTTCACGTGAAACAATAGGGGAGAGGGGAAATAGGGCAGAGCGGACTTCAACGCCCCTCATCAGTCGCCTGCATCATGTTGCGGCAATAACCTCAACACCCCTCATCCGTCATTTGCAAAGCAAATGCCACCTTCCCCCAAGGGGGAAGGCTAAGCGGAAGTCTGCTTCGCAGTTATTTGAAATATATGTTTCACGTGAAACAAAATTAAACAAAAACCTTGATAAAATAAGCTGCACTTGCTATAATACTTCAATACAGAGAAGTACAAAAGGAGGGAGCATATGGCCAAAACTATTGCTCTTTTCAATCAAAAGGGCGGCGTGGGCAAAACTACCACCTGCGTCAACCTTGCCTGCGGCCTTACCAATCTCGGCAAGAAGGTTCTCGTGGTTGACACCGACCCTCAGGGTCACAGCACCTCGGGTATGGGCGTGGACAAAAATATTGCGCCCAGCGTATATGACGTTCTGCTCAACGGCGTTGCCGCGGAGAAAGCCATAGTCAAAACCCGCTATGCCGACGTTCTTCCGTCAAATAAGAGCCTTTTTGGCGCCGGAATACAGATGACGGAGCTTGAAAACCGCGAATACATACTGAAAAATGCTTTGGCAGCCGTAAAAGACAGATATGACTATATCTTCATCGATTGTCCCGCGCTGCTGGAGCTGCTTACGCTTAATTCCCTCGCCGCTGCCGATACTCTGCTTATCCCCGTCCAGTGCGAGTACCTTGCCCTGGAAGGCCTGAGCAGCCTCATGAGCACCGTGCGTATGATGAAAAAGAGCGTAAACCCCAACCTTGACATAGAGGGCGTCCTGCTCACCATGTATGACGGACGAACAAATCTCTCCCTGCAGGTTGCAAACGAAGTAAAGCGTTATCTCAAAGATAAGGTTTATAAAACAGTTATACCCCGCAACGTGCGCCTTTCCGAGGCGCCCAGCCACTTTAAACCCGTAATTGCCTATGACAGAGCCTCCAAAGGCTCGCAGGCATATATGGAACTGGCTGCGGAGGTTTTGAAGAGAAATAAAGACAGATAAGGAGGTGCGGCTTTGGCAAAAGGACTGAATTTATCGGGACTTGGCGCCCTTTTCGGAGATGAAGCGCTGATCGAGGATCAGGTGGAATGCGCCATGATACCCGTTGCTAAGATTTCCACGGCCGCAGGTCAGGCAAGAAAATATTTCGACGATGAGCTTATCGACGAGCTTGCCGACTCAATAAGGGAACACGGAATAATCCAGCCCCTTACGGTAAGACAGCTGCAGGACGGCTGCTACGAAATAATCGCAGGTGAGCGCCGCTGGCGCGCTGCCCGCAGATTGAATATGGAAAAGGTGCCCGCAAGAATTATCGAAGCGGACGACCGTCAGGCCATGGAAATGGGTCTGGTTGAGAACCTGCAGAGAGAAGATCTCAACCCCATTGAAGAAGCCATGGGCTATCGCACACTTATAAATACTTACGGCCTTACTCAGGAGAAAGCCGCAGAAAGAGTGGGAAAATCCCGCCCCGCCGTTGCAAACAGCCTGCGCCTGCTGAGTCTGCCCGAGGACGTTATAGTCCGCATTGAAAACGGCGAGCTTTCCGCAGGCCACGGCCGCGCGCTGCTGGCAGTAGAGGACAGCGAAGCTATTTCCGCCCTTGCCGACAAGGTGGTAAAGGATGCGCTCACCGTCCGCCAGACGGAAGCGCTGGTCAAAAAGTACCGCACAGAGCAGGATGCACCGCTCCCCGTGGTAAAGCCTATAGATAAGGACGATGCAAAGCTCCATGCCCGCGAACTTGGCCGCCGCCTCAGCGGTGAGCTGGGCCGCAAGGTAAAAATCACAGTAGGCGAGCGCCGCAGCAAAATTGAGCTGGAATTTTACGATAACGACGATCTGGATATGCTCATAGAGCAGCTTCGCAGATCCTGACAAATTATTTGGGAGGAAAACCAAAATGATCGATATTAAGCTTATCCGCGAGAATCCTGAGCTTGTAAAGGAAAACATAAAGAAGAAATTTCAGGATGCAAAGCTGCCTCTGGTAGACGAGGCTGCCGCCCTTGACGCCGCTAACCGCGCCGCTATCAAGGAGGCCGACGAGCTTCGCGCAAAAAGAAATGCCCTCTCCAAGGAGATCGGCAAGCTGATGGGCCAGGCAAAGAAAGACCCCTCCAAGCTGGAAGAGGTCGAGGCCATCAAGGCTCAGGTTACCGCTCAGGCAGAGCGCCTTGCCGAGCTTGAAAAGCTGGAGGCTGAGTACGAAGAGAAGCTGCGCGCCGTAATGATGGTAATTCCCAACATTATCGACGAGTCCGTACCCCTCGGCCCCGATGACAGCCACAACGTAGAAGTCGAGCGCTTCGGCGAGGCTGCAACCCCCGACTTTGAAGTACCTTACCACACCGACATTATGGAGCGCTTCGACGGTATCGACATGGATGCCGCAGGCCGCGTTTCCGGTAACGGCTTCTATTACCTCATGGGCGATATTGCACGTCTCCACGAGAGCGTTATCGCTTACGCCCGTGATTTCATGATCGAAAAGGGCTTCACCTATTGCATTCCCCCCTTCATGATCCGCCGCAACGTTGTTGAAGGCGTTATGTCCCAGACCGAGATGGACGCTATGATGTATAAGATCGAGGGCGAGGATCTCTACCTCATCGGTACCTCCGAGCACTCCATGATCGGTAAGTTCATCGACCAGATCATCCCCGAGGCAACCCTGCCCCAGACCCTTACCAGCTATTCTCCCTGCTTCCGTAAGGAGAAGGGTGCTCACGGTATCGAGGAGCGCGGTATCTACCGTATCCACCAGTTTGAAAAGCAGGAAATGATCGTTGTATGTAAGCCCGAGGACAGCATGAACTGGTACGAGAAGATGTGGCGCTACTCCGTAGAGCTCTTCCGCAGCCTTGATATTCCCGTCCGCCAGCTGGAATGCTGCTCCGGCGACCTTGCCGACCTTAAGGTCAAGTCCTGCGACATCGAGGCATGGAGCCCCCGTCAGCAGAAGTACTTCGAGGTTTGCTCCTGCTCCAACCTCGGCGATGCTCAGGCACGCCGCCTGAAGATGCGCGTAAAGGGCGAGGACGGCAAAATGTACCTGCCCCACACCCTCAACAACACCGTTGTTGCACCTCCCCGTATGCTCATTGCATTCCTTGAAAATAACCTGCAGGCCGACGGCAGCGTAAAGATCCCCGAGGTTCTCCGTCCCTACATGGGCGGCAAGGCTGTTATCGAGCCCAAAAAGTAAGAGATAGGCGAATATTTTCCTTAAACGGTATGCAGAAGCAGCAAAGCTTCCCGGCTTCCCCTCTTTGGGGGGAAGCTGTCGCTGAAAGCGACTGATGAGGGGAATCCGCGTAAGCGGATAAAATAGTGCAATATATGCAGCGCAGGGCTGCCTGCGGCAGCGCCCCTCATCCGTCATCGCCAAGGCGATGCCACCTTCCCCCCCGGAGAGGGGAAGGCTAAGACGGTCCTCAATAATATTAAAATGCAAAATAAAAATGTGAAAGGAGAATACATAATGAAAAAGTTCATGAGTGAGTTTAAGACCTTTGCTATGCGCGGTAACGTAATCGATCTGGCAGTCGGCGTTGTAATAGGCGGCGCCTTCGGTAAGATCACCACCTCCATCGTAAACGATATCATCATGCCCGTTATCGGTGTTCTCACCGGCGGTATCAACTTCTCCGATTGGAAAATAGTCCTCAAGCGGGCTATTCTGGACGCAGAAGGCGTAGTTACCAAGCCCGAAGTTGCAATCACCTTCGGCAACACCATTGCTGTTATCCTTGACTTCATCATCATCGCATTTGCTGTGTTCTGCATGGTAAAGGCTATCAACACCATGCACGCAAAGGCTGAATCTCTCAAGAAGAAGGAAGAGGAAGAAGTCGCTGCAGTTGAAGAGCCCGCTCCCGCTCCCGCAGAGCCCGAACCCACCAAGGAAGAGCTGCTTCTCACCGAGATCCGCGATCTGCTGAAGAATAAGTAAGCAATTCCACCTCCCAAACAAATCAAGGAGGATGAATCATATGAAAACCACTTTTAAAGTAATAATTGCCTTTGTTGCCGCTATCGTTGCCGCTTTTCTGGTAAGAGGTATGCACCTTAGCGTCGGCACTCAGCCTGAGGGCGAAGGCATCCTCGATATTTATCAGAATATGATGCTGACTTCCCGCGAGATGTTCATAGAAAAGGCCGAGGATATCCAGCTTGCCGCTCTTGTCCTGCTGGAAGAAGACGATCTGAACATTATGAGCGATAAGGACGGTCATCCTTGGGTAATGACCGCAGACGGCGAGCTCGTCGAGCCCGAGACCGTAGTGGCAGGTGAACTGCAGCCCTATCTGGATAATATGTTCGGCGAATACGTCTGCGGCGGAAAAATGTATAACGTCCGCGTAACCGATAAGGCGATATTCTTCTTTACCGGCTATCACGAAACCGGCAGCGTCGGCTTCCTCTACGAAAGGGAGCTGGACACCATTACCGACTTCACCGAACTGCTGGAGCTGAGCGAGAATTGGAAGATATTCTACGATATGCCGGAGGAATAAATGTTTATTGACACGCTGTTGGCGGCCGTTGAGGGACTTTCGCCCGAAACGGCTGCCCGCTGCCATGAATATTGGCAGCTTGTGAAAAAGAAAAACGAGGTAATGAACCTTACCGCCATCACCGATGATGACGAGGCTGCAAAGCGCCATTTTCAGGATTCCCTTGAACTGCTGAAGCTGGCCGACTTTGAGGGCAAGCGGGTAATAGACGTAGGCACGGGCGCAGGCTTCCCCGGCGTACCGCTGAAGATTGCCCGACCCGATATAAGCATCTGCCTGCTGGACAGCCTCGGCAAGCGCGTGGACTTCCTGCGGGAGGCCTGCGGCAGCATAGGGGTGGAGGGTGAGTTCATCCATGCCCGCGCCGAAGAACTGGCAATGAAGCCCGACTATCGCGACGGCTTTGATATTACCGTTTCCAGAGCCGTGGCAAGACTGAATCTTCTCAGCGAGCTTTGCCTGCCCTTCGTAAAAGAGGGGGGACTGTTCCTTGCCATGAAGGCGGGGGACTCCGAAGAGGAGATAAACGAGGCAAAGACCGCCATAAAGACCCTTGGCGGAAAAATCGAAAAGGTAGTGGAGTATGAGCAGGAGGGTATCACCCGCTGCGTGGTTATCATCCGCAAAATTGCCGCTACACCCAAGGGTTATCCCAGAGCATTCGCGAAAATAAAGAAAAATCCCCTTTGATATAGGATAAAGATTCGGTTAAATATAAAAAAATTATACACTTGATGCAAATTTCGTTGTATAATAAGGTGTCAAAACCGAACACGCTCAAAAATAAACTAAACTGAACCGTAAGGGAGAGATATAGTATGAGAAAAGTGCTCTTCACAGAAACCGTCCTGCGTGATGCAAACCAGTCCCTTATCGCCACCCGTATGCCCATCGAGGCTTTTGAACCTATCCTCGAGACCATGAACAAGGCAGGCTACTATTCCGTAGAATGCTGGGGCGGCGCCACCTTTGACAGCTGCATGCGTTATCTCAACGAAGATCCCTGGGAGCGCCTGCGCCGTATCAAGGCCAAGATGCCCGACACCAAGCTGCAGATGCTGCTTCGTGGTCAGAACCTCCTTGGCTATAAGCACTATCCCGATGACGTTGTTCGTAAGTTCGTTGAGCGCAGCGTAGCCAACGGTATCGACGTTATCCGTATTTTCGACGCTCTTAACGATATCCGTAATATCGAGGTCGCCGTTGACGAAACTCTCAAGAACGGTGCCATCGCTTCCGGCGCTATCTCCTATACCACCAGCCCCGTGCACACCCTTGAAAAGTATGCTCAGCTCTGCGCCGATATGAAGAGCATGGGCGTTCAGACCATCTGCATCAAGGACATGGCAGGCGTTATGACTCCCGCCGAGAGCTATGACCTTGTAAGCGCAATTAAGGATAAGGTCGACGTGCCCATCATCCTCCATACTCACTGCACCACCGGTATGGCCTTCATGACCTACCTGAAGGGTATCGAAGCAGGCGCAGACATTATTGATACCGCTTCTTCCTGCCTCTCCGGCGGTACCAGCCAGCCCGCAACCGAAACTCTGTTCCACGCTCTGGAGCAGATGGGTTACGAGACCGGCCTCAACGAGGAAGTTATCAATGCCGTAAACGACCACTTCAAGAAGTACAGCGAAGAGTGCATGGAAAGCGGCCTGCTGGATCCCAAGGTTCTCAAGACCGATACCAACGCTCTCAACTATAAGATCCCCGGCGGTATGCTCTCCAACCTTATCAGCCAGCTCAAGCAGCAGAATGCTATCGACAAGCTGGACGAAGTTCTGCTGGAGACTCCCCGCGTACGTGAGGATCTGGGCTATCCTCCCCTCGTAACTCCCATGAGCCAGATGGTCGGCGTTCAGGCAGCTACCAACGTTCTGCTGGGCGAGCGCTATAAGAGCATCGGTAAGGAAGTCAAGGCATACCTCCGCGGTGAATACGGCCGCGCTCCCGGCGAAGTCAATGCCGAGCTGGAGAAGAAGGTCCTTGGCGACGATAAGCCCATCACCTGCCGCTTTGCCGATACCCTCGAGCCCGTCTTTGAAAAGACCAAGGCCGAGTTGGGCCAGCGCGCAAAGTGCGATGAGGACGTCCTTTCCTATATTTCCTTCCCTCAGGTTGCAGAGAAGTTCTTTGCAGAGCGTGAAACTGCCGCCGAAAAGGCAACCGAGCGCCCCGTGAAGTATAAGATAGAACTTATCGGATAAGGAGGGTATGCGATAATGGAACCCACTGTTGCCCTTTATGCCCTTGTGGGCTGCGTGGCGGCATTTGCCCTCGTGGCAGCCATCGCGGCTATCGTAATCTGCATGAAGATCTGCGATATCGAGAAAGAGATAAGCATTATCCGTAGCAGAATCGACCTGCCCGCCATGTATGACCCCGATATCCGCGTAGTTCCCGTTGTAAGCGCCGAGCCCATCGTTCAGACCGCTCCCGTTTATAACCCCAACGTTACCGCAGGCGAGGTCTCCGTCTTTGACGTGCCCGACCGCACCGCTGCAAAGCTCATGGCAATCGTAGCCGATGAGATGAAAACTCCTCTTTCTCAGCTGAGATTCATCTCCATCAAGGAAGTAAAGTGAGGATACCGATATGAAATACAGAATTACTCTTAACGATAAAGTATATGAAGTTGAGGTAGAGAAGGGCGAAGCCGCCATCACCGCCGAGTACGCTGCTTCCGAGGCCCCTGCGCCCGCTCCCGCTCCTGCCCCTGCCCCTGTTGCAGCCCCTGCTCCCGCTCCCGCACCTGCAGCAGCTCCTGCACCTGCCGCTCCCGGCGAAGGCGAGAGCATTCTGGCTCCCATGCCCGGTACCATTCTCAGCGTAAACGTCAAGGCAGGCGACAGCGTTAAGGCCGGTCAGGTCGTAGCCATCCTTGAAGCAATGAAGATGGAAAACGAGATCGTCGCTCCCGTGGACGGCACCGTTGCCCGCGTAGGCGTAAGCAAGGGCGCAGCTGTAAATACCGGCGATCTTATCGCGGTGATCGGCTGAGTTTGCCAAATTGCAACAACACCCTTTCCTCCCTTGTTAAAGGGAGGGGGACCGCTTGCGGTGGAGGGATTCCTTGTGAAGATAGCTGCGCAGGAAAATTCGACAAAAGAATCCCCCAGTCAGCTTCGCTGACAGCCCCCTTTGACAAGGGGGCGACCTTCGGTCATAGGTGCTTGTGATATAGGAGGAAATGCAATGACGCAGTTTATCAATTCCGAAGCCTTCTTCAAATGGTATGACTCCGTCAGCAGCGAAACCAAGTATAATAAGGATAAGCTGCTCAACGATGTCTTCCAGCAGTACTGCGATACCCGCAAGAGCGTTTTCGAACTGCCTGCGGAAAAGACCGTTACCGGCAAGGCCGAGAGCTATAAGTATGAGTTCGAGGACCTTGGCAAATGCGGCGGCAGCGCACTGTTTATCTATTTTTAATGTGCAGCGGCGGAACCCGAGAGGGTTCCGCCGTTTTTCGTTTATTAACGTAGGGAACAGGCTTGCCTGTTCCGTTTGTAACGAAACTGCCGAGGCTGACCAACAAAGGGAATGGGCAGGCCCGTTCCCTGCAAGTTAAATGTCTTTCCTTGCACCGAATGACACATAACACGGCAGTTATTATCCGCCAAATCAGAAAATTTCCACAAAAGTGGAAAAAACTCTTGCAAAACCAAAATGTATATGATATATTACCACCGTTAGAATAAGAAGTAAGTTATCGGAGTGGACCGCAAAAGGCGGCCCACTCCTTTTACTTGCCCACCTTTGAATAAAATGAAAAGGAGACTGCAAATGAGCAAAATCACAGAGCTTGTATGGCAGATGGCCGAGCCCGTGGCTCAGCGCAACGGCTGCACTGTCTGGGATGTTGAGTTTATCAAGGAAGCAGGCGAGCGCTTCCTGCGCGTCTATATCGACAGCGATAACGGCGTGGACATTACCCAGTGCGAGGCTGTAAGCCGTGAGCTTGATCCTATGCTGGACGAAGCTGACCCCATTGATGAGGCCTATACCTTCGAGGTCTCCTCCGCAGGTGCCGAGCGCGAACTGAAGCGCCCCGGCGATTTTGAGAAGTTTATCGGCAGCTACGTTGCCGTAAAGCTGTATAGCGCCAAGGGCGGCAGCAAAGAGCACCTTGGCAACCTCGTTGCTTATTCCGAAGAGAATGGCGTCGAGATAGAAGAAAACGGTAAGAACTGCGTTTACGCAAAGTCTGAGGTCGCTCAGGTGCGACTTCGCATAAAGTTTTAAGGAGAACGGGACATGAACAGCGAATTTTTTCTTGCTCTTGAAGAGATAGAGCGCGACAAGGGTATCCCCAAGGATTACATGCTCGAGCGTATCAATCAGGCCCTGCTTGCCGCTGTGCGCAAGGATAATCCCGCCGTTGCAGACGGCGTAGTCGTAGAAGTTGACCAGGTTAAGAAGAAAATCGGCATCTTCATTGAAAAGACCGTAGTTGAAGAGCCCGAGACCGACCTGGAGATCACCCTTGAGCAGGCCCGCGCAATCCGCGCCAAGGCTCAGATCGGTGACGTTATCCGCTTCGACGTTGAAACCAAGAAGTTTGGCCGTATCGCTGCCCAGGCTGCAAAGCAGGTCATCATTCAGGGTATCCGCGAGGCCGAGCGCGGCATGATCTACGAGGAGTTCACCTCCCGTGAGCACGAGGTACTCAGCGGTATCGTTCACCGCATCGACCCCAAGAACGGCAACGTTTATATGAAGGTCTCCTCCAACGGCGATATGACCGAGGCTGTCATGCTGGCAGGCGAGCGCGTAAAGGGCGAGGTTATCACCGAGGGCGACCGCATGAAGGTCTACGTTGTTGAGGTTCGCCGCAGCACCCGCGGCCCCCAGATCATCATCTCCAGAACCCATCCCGGTCTGGTAAAGCGTCTGTTCGAGCTGGAAGTTCCCGAAATCTTCGACGGTACCGTCGAGATTAAGAGCATCGCCCGTGAGGCAGGCAGCCGCACCAAGATCGCAGTATGGTCCAACGATCCCGAAGTCGATGCAATCGGCGCTTGCGTCGGTGCAAAGGGCGCCCGTGTTGACAACGTTGTTGCCGAGCTGGGCGGCGAGAAGATCGACATCGTAAACTACAGCGACGACATCGAGAACTTCGTTGCAGCTGCTCTGGCTCCCGCCGAGGTCTATTCCGCAACCCTTCTTGAGGACGGCAGAAGCTGCCGCGTTATCGTTCCCGATAACCAGCTCTCTCTGGCCATCGGTAAGGAAGGTAAGAATGCCCGCCTTGCTGCAAAGCTCACCAACTGCAAGATCGACATTAAGCCCGCTTCCCAGATGATGGAGAGCGGCTCCATCAAGATCGATCTCTCCAAGCTGGATCTTTCCGACGACAGCTCCGAGGAAGAGGTAGCAGAGGAAGAATAAGCAGAAACTTGGATGATGAATGTAGGGAACGCTCTTGAGCGTTCCGCTTGTAACGGTTACTGCGGAAGTAAATCCGCAAGCGGTACGGTCAAGACCGTACCCTACGTACATTGAATGAGTTTTAACTACGGGAGGACGCCATGGCTGTTCAGAAAAAAATACCGATGCGGCAGTGCATGGGCTGCCGTGAAATGAAGCCCAAGAAGGAACTTATCCGCGTCGTCCGCTCGCCCGAGGGCAGCGTGGCGCTGGACTTCAAGGGCAAGGTGCCCGGACGCGGTGCCTATCTCTGCCCCGACCTGCAGTGCCTTAAAAAGGCTCGCAAGTCCGGCTCCATCGGCCGCGTGCTGGAAGTGGAGATACCCGCAGAGATCTACGACGAAATGGAAACCGTTATGGAACAGGAGGCCGCAAATGGATAAGGTACTCAATTTCCTGGGAATGTGCAAGAGAGCTGGTTCTCTGGTTACCGGCGAGGACGGCGCGCTCGGCGCAGTTCGTTCCGGCGAAGCCAAGCTGGTAATGCTGGCAGCGGACGCCGCGGAGAATACGTCCAAGAAAGCGGACTTTTATTCCGAGACCTGCGGTGCGGTGCTTGTCCGCCTGCCCTACAGCAAGGATGAGCTGGGGGATATGCTGGGCAAGAGAGTTTGCGCGGTTATAGCGGTTACGGATAAAAATTTCGCAAAATCCTTTATGGAAAAGCTCAGCGCGGAGCATTCCGGCTATGAAGCTGCCCTCGGCGAACTCACCGAGAGCCTGAAATCCAGAAAGGAACGCCGCAAGAATCTTCAGAAGTAAGCGGCACAGCGTTTATATATCAAACTCAGAATTCTAAGCAATTATCGGGGAGGTTAGCGCATGATTAAATACAGAGTGCATGAAGTGGCCAAGGATTTCAAGACCACTTCCAAGGTCATTACCGAGATACTTACCAAGTATTCCGAAGCGCCCAAGAACCACATGCAGGTGCTCACTGACCGTGAGCTCGACATCATTTTCGATTATCTCACGCTGAACAATCAGATCAGCGACATGTCCGAGGTGTTTGCTTCCGCAGCACCCGCAAAGAAGGAGTCCGCTCCCGCAGAGGAGAAGCCCGCTCAGCAGGCTGCCCAGCCCGCTCAGCAGCCCAAGCAGAATGCTCCTCAGCAGCAGGCAAAGCCCCAGCAGCAGGAGAAGCCTCAGCAGGCTGCCCAGCCCGCTCAGACCAACCAGCAGCCCCAGTCCCGCGTTCCCCAGAAGCGTATCGTAGATACCAGCGGCGCAACCCTTAACACTGCCAAGTACGATGAGCGTCTGGATAACTTCGTTCCCGACCGCCTTGCAAACGCAAAGCAGGGTAAGGAGAAGTTTGCAAAGCGCGATAAGCGCGGCAACATGGCTCAGGGCGGCGCAAAGAAGCGTCAGGAGCAGAAGGCTCAGATGCAGAAGCTGCAGCTGGAGATCGCCAAGAAGGCTCCCACCAAGGTATCCATTCCCGACAACATCAACGTCGGCGAACTGGCATCCCGCATGAAGAAGACCGCCGCCGAGGTCGTAAAGACCCTCATCAAGAACGGCGTTATGGCTTCCATTTCCGACGTTATCGACTTTGATACCGCTGCCATCATTGCCGAAGAGCTGGGCTGCGTTGTTGAGAAGGAGGTCGTCGTAACCATCGAGGAGCGCCTCATCGACGATTCCGAGGACAAGGCAGAAGATCTGGTTCTCCGCGCTCCCGTCGTTGTTGTTATGGGTCACGTTGACCACGGTAAGACCTCTCTGCTTGACCGCATCCGTAACGCTCACGTTGCAGACGGCGAGGCAGGCGGTATCACCCAGCACATCGGTGCTTACCAGGTTGAGATCAACGGCAAGCCCATTACCTTCCTTGATACCCCCGGCCACGAGGCCTTCACCTCCATGCGTGCCCGCGGCGCCATGGTAACCGACGTAGCTATCCTCGTAGTTGCAGCCGATGACGGTATCATGCCTCAGACCATCGAGTCCATCAGCCACGCCCGCGCAGCCGATATTCCCATCATTGTTGCAGTAAACAAGATGGATAAGCAGGGCGCAAGCTCCGAGCGTATCAGACAGCAGCTCACCGAGCATGAGCTGGTCTGCGAAGAGTGGGGCGGCGACACCATCGTTTGCGAGATTTCCGCAAAGACCGGCATGGGTATTGATAACCTGCTGGAAATGGTTGCCCTCTCCGCTGAAATGCGCGAGCTGAAGGCTAACCCCAACCGACGCGCAAAGGGCACCGTTATCGAGGCTCGCCTTGATAAGGGCCGTGGCCCCGTTGCCACCGTTCTCGTTCAGAACGGTACCCTCAAGTCCGGCGATATCATCATCGCAGGTACCGCAGTAGGCCGCGTTCGTACCATGATCAACGATAAGGGTCAGCGCATCGACAGCGCAGGTCCCTCCGTTCCCGTTGAGATCACCGGTATGAGCGAAACTCCCGGCGCAGGCGACATCTTCAACGTAGTTGAGGACGAGCGCATGGCCCGTGAGCTGGTCGAGCAGCGTAAAGAAGAGAAGAAGAATGCCACCACCGGCAGCGAGCGCAAGGTTTCTCTGGACGATCTCTTCGCCCAGATCAAGGAAGGCGAGCTGAAGGAACTGGCAATCATCGTAAAGGCCGACGTTCAGGGTTCTGCAGAAGCCGTCAAGGCATCTCTGGAGAAGATCAGCAACGAGGAAGTACGCGTTCGCGTTATCCACTCCGCTGTCGGCGCCATCAACGAGAGCGACATTATGCTTGCTTCCACCTCCAACGCTATTATCGTCGGCTTCAACGTTCGTCCCGACGCTGCCGCTCGCGAAAGCGCAGTTCGTAACGAAGTCGATATGCGTATGTACCGCGTTATCTACGAGTGCATCGAGGAGATCGAGGCTGCTATGAAGGGTATGCTGGCTCCCCAGTTCAAGGAAGTTCTGCTGGGCCACGCAGAGATCCGCCAGACCTACAAGGTCTCCAAGGTCGGCACCATCGCAGGCTGCTACGTTCAGGACGGTAAGATCGTTCGTAACGCATCCGTACGTCTGGTTCGTGACGGTATCGTTATCCACGAAGGCGTGCTGGCATCTCTCAAGCGTTTCAAGGACGACGCCAAGGAAGTTGCCACCGGCTACGAGTGCGGTCTGTCCATCGAGAAGTACAACGATCTCAAGGAAGGCGACATCATCGAAGCCTACACCATGGAGCAGATCAAGCTGTAATTTTATAATAAGACGCACAACTCCCCGTACATCGAAAGATGTACGGGGAGTTTTTTGCTTATGCTCGGTCATAGAAAAAAGGTGCTCACGCTTGGCAGTAATGATAATACGGAAAATACAATATGGCTTCCCCCTTTGGGGGGAAGCTGTCGCAAAGCGACTGATGAGGGGAATCCGCGCAAGCGGATAAAAAGTGTTACAAAGCAAGCTGCCTTCGGCAGACCCCTCATCCGACCATGCGGGGCACCTTCCCCCTTTGGGGGAGGCCATAGCACTATATAAATCAAACAATCGGGATCTTCTTATTCATGATCACGCGGCCGGCGCAGCTGAGACTGCGGTTGCCGCTGGCATAAATTGCGATGTCAGCGTCCTCGCGTGCTCTGTTGAGGGAAAGAAGATATGTATCGTAGCCGGAGGTAACGTACTGCTTGCAGTAGTATGCGCCGTCCACGCAGAAAATTCCTATCTCGCCGGGATGTACGCCGCGGGCATCCTTCACGCAGTAAACCACCTGACCGTCATGGATGTAGGGCTCCATACTGTCGCCTGCGATAGTTACGGCGAACTGAGCGTTTTCGGGCACATTGTCAGTTACGGGAATGTAAGTGTAATCCTCGTTCTCGATGGGATTGGCATAGCCTGCCGCAGCCATGGTGGTGTAGTGCGGGATAAAGCGTAGCTCCGCGCTTTTCTGTTGCTCGCGCTCGGCGGCGCAGCGGGCATATTCTTCGTCAAGAGTAAGCTTCACCATGCGCTGACCGTGTTCGTCCAGTTTGCGCCAGCGCCCGATGATGAGCTGCTCGGTGGGACTTCCGCCCTCGCCGCCGGTGAGATAGTCCAGCGATACGTTGAAATACTCCGCAAGGCGCAGAAGCGTTCCCAGCCGTACATTGTCGCTGCCTTTTTTGAACCAGCCGTCAATGGTGGTATAGGGGATACCGCTGCCAACAGACAGCTCGTGTTTGTTTATCCCGCGCTCTTCCATCAGAGCGGTTACTCTTTCAATGAACATATCCTGCACCCCGCAACGCAAATTTATCTCAAGTTAAGTATACCCCAATGTCGAAAAATGTCAACCAAAATTTACCCTTTTTCGTAAAAATACTGTTGAAATAATACGATGTAACGTATAGAATGAAGTCATAAATTACCACTAAGGGGAAATGTGTAAGGTAAAATGGCTTATTATCTGGTTTACACTTCGCCGCTCTATTCGGATAGGCAGGCCGAGCCTCAGCTTGCCGAGTGCCCCGAATGCCTTGGGGAGATATATGAGTATGACCTGCGGGAGACTGTGGGAGCGGCGCTGTATCATAAATCGTGCGTTGAAAGGATGATGAAGAATGGAGATAGAAGAAATCTGCCGTCAGGCGCGGGCGGAAGGCCTGAGCTACGGCCAGTACGTGTACATACACCGCGCCGAACTGGTGGGACGGCGCCCGGTGCAGCGCCTGCGACCCGAGGAGCGGAGCTGCCGCCGCTGCGGGCGGGCCTTCGTGCCCACAAGCGGACGCCACCGCTTTTGCCGCACTGCCTGCCGCGTGGCGTGGAATCAGGAGAAACGCAGAAGGATGATGAAGGAGGCAGTAGATGAAGGCTAAAGTTATCATGGAGGATATTGCCCGCACGAGGGCGAATTTCAAAAAGGCAAGCAGCCGCCTTTGGGATTACCTTGAAGAGAAAAACGAGTTCCGCGATCCTCTCGACCCGCTGACGCTGGGCACCGACGGGGAGATATTGCTGGAATTGGCCCACATCGCCGCCCGCAAGGAAATGGAGGCCAAAAATCTTGCCGACCAGCTTATCGGCTCGCTGGAGGATGAACGGGCGGAAATGATACTGCGCCTGCGCTATATGGACGGCATGAGCTGGGCGCTGATGGTTCGCTTTTTTGAAGATATAGATGAGCCGATCAGCGAGCGCCACCTTTATCGCATCCACGCAAGGGCGCTTGACCGCATCGACGCGCTCCTTGAAGAAATGTCCGCATGAGCGGAGTGCTCTGCATATAATCACCGCAGTAAAAACCATGTCATGCTGAGCGCAGCGAAGCATCTCCGCACTCAATAAACTGCCAATGAAAATTTATCTGCGGAGATTCTTCGGCAGAGCCTCAGAATGACAAGACTTTTAGATTACCGCACCACGCCTTTCGCCCCCTTGTTAAAGGGGGCTGTCAGCGCAGCTGACTGGGGGATTCCTATTTTGAATCCCTCCACCGCAAGCGGTCCCCCTCCCTTTAACAAGGGAGGAAAAGGGGGCGGTGCATGCGGCAGGGGCAGGCCCCTGCCCTACGAAAAACGAATAGACTTAAATCAA
>JAFYLI010000138.1 GCA_017537165.1 Oscillospiraceae bacterium
AGGCAAATTTGAAACTTTGACTATCGAACATTACACCCAACTTCTTGAAGGCTGCATCAGCCGTCTTCGCCCCGACATGACCGTTCACCGCATCACCGGCGACGGAGCCAAGCGCGAGCTTATTGCCCCCATGTGGAGCGCGGACAAGAAACGGGTTTTGAACTATATCAACAGCGCTTTTGAACGCGATGGGCTCTGTCAGGGCTCGCTTTACAAGTGACGAGAGCAAGAAAGGAGCGGCAGCATGGCAAAATCACAGAATCAGAAGTCTAAGCTTCTGTGGCTGATGAAGTATCTTCTTGAAGAAACCGACGAGACTCATGGCGTAAGCGGAGCCGACATAATGGCTCACATGGAATCGCTGGGCATATCCGTAGAACGCAAGAGCCTTTACAATGACCTTGACACTCTGCGTGATTTTGGTCTCGACATCATCAAGCTTGGTGGCCGTCCTCCCCTTTATGCGGTGGCAAGCCGCGAATTTGAGATCGCAGAGCTGAAACTGCTCGTGGATGTTGTTCAGTCCTCACGTTTCATAACGGAGAAGAAATCTCTCTCCCTTATACGCAAGTTAGAAAATCTTGCAGGCCGCCACGGCGCCCGCCAGCTTCAGCGTCAGGTTTTCGTTCGCAACCGTATAAAATCCATGAACGAAAGCATTTATTACAACGTGGACAAGATACACGAGGCAATCACCTTCGACAAGCAGATAAGCTTCCGCTACTTCGACTATTCCATCACCAAGGACAAACTGTACCGCCGCGAGGGCGCCCGCTACACGGTAAGCCCCTATGCCCTCACGTGGGACGATGAAAACTATTACCTTATCGCTCACGAAGAGGAAAGCAGGCTGGTGAAGCATTACCGTGTGGACAAAATGAGCGACATAGAAATCGAAAAGCTCACCCGCAACAAAAATGAGGATTTTGACGGCAGCAAGCTGGCAGAATACGCAGGTAAGGTTTTCGGCATGTTCGCAGGCGAAGAACGCAAAGTGCGCCTGCGCTTTGACAACCATCTGGCAGGCGCGGTAATCGACCGCTTCGGTCGCGACGTTATCATCAACTCCAAGGACGACGGCAGCTTCACCGTTACGGTCAGCGTGGTAGTCAGCCCTCAGTTCTATGGCTGGCTGTGTGGCTTCGGCGACGAAGTTCAGCTGCTTTGGCCCGAAGACGTTCGCGATGATTTCATATCCTATGTAAAAAAGCTTATGGCCAAGTATTAAGGAGGACGGCAAAATGGCAAACGAAAGAACTTTTGAACCCATTGCGGTAGAGACCGCGAAATCATTTGCCTACGGCGAGTGGTCTGTTGAAGGCGGCGCTTCCTTTAAATACCGTTGGTTTACCCCTGCCCGCGAGGAAGGCAAATATTATCCTCTGGTAATCTTCCTCCACGGCATAGGCGAGCGCGGAATTGACAATGAGCTGCACGTTGCTGCGAACATTGGTGCTTACGGCTACGCTCTGCCCGAAAATCAGGCTAAATACCCCTGCTACGTGCTGGCTCCCCAGTGCCCCGAGGAGTACAAATACATCGACTCCAAGTTTGAAAAGAGTTTCATTCCTCTCTTGAAAGAATTTATCGAAAATAATGCCATCGACAGAAACAGAATATACATTACCGGCCTTTCCATGGGCGGTATCGGCACATGGCACTATATCAGCAAGTACCCCAAGCTCTTCGCCGCTGCATTCCCCATCTGCGGCGCAGGAAATCCCTACACCGTCTCTGCGGCCAAGCATCTCCCTGTATGGACATGCCATGCAGCTGACGACCCCATTGTGCCCATTGACGGCATTTTCAACGATGGCATGGTCGGCACCCGCAGAATGGTGGAAGCTCTGCGCAACTGCGGCGGCGACGTACGCATGACCGAATATCCCGCAGGCTATATCGCCGAGCGTTATCCCTTCCCGCCCCATGTTGCGGGCCACGCAGCGTGGGAGCCTGCCTATCGTGACGAAGAAATACGCGACTGGCTCTTCGCTCAGGATCGCAGCAAACGCGATGACTTTGAATTGGTAAAACCCGGGGTATGGTTCTTCAATGATTACTCCGATGCCTCCTATTACATGATCGAGGGCCGCGACAAGGCCCTTGTTATCGACACGGGCATGGGCGACCATCCCATAATGCCCCTTATCCGCAGCATCACCGACAAGCCCGTAGAGCTGGCCGTTACTCACATCCACGGCGACCATATGCTTCACGCGGACGAGTTCGACAAGGTATACATTTGCAAGGCTGAGAGTAAGGCACTGCCCACCACCATGAAGGCTATGATGCCCGGTCTGAAGCTCGAAGAAGAGAAGATATGCTGGCTGGAGGGCAACGAAGTTCTCGACCTTGGCGGCACCGAGGTTGAAGTCATTACCCTGCCCGGCCACACTCCCGGCAGCCTTATTTTCGCCGACCACACCCACAAATGCCTTTTCATCGGCGACGCCATAGGCTCGGGCATAATCGTGCTCATGTCCATTCCCCATGCCCTCAACATCAGCGAATACAAGTCCGAACTTGAGATTTTTGCAGAAAAGGCCAAGGCTTTTGAGGATTACATATGGCTGGGCGGCCACCGCTATCAGGAGCGCGGCTCTTCCTACGCCAACTATTTCGCGCCTATATCCGAGCAGCCTATGGAATACAATCCTCCCCACCGCCAGTTGGTGCTGGACATGGCAGAACTCTGCGAAAAGCTGCTTGCCGGCGAAATAGACGGCGAGGAGATCGTTCCCTTTATCCACAAAGATATGGGGGAGCCCACCTACCGCGCATTTTATAAAAGCGCCGGCATAGTTTATCTCAAATCTCAGGTAAAGTGAGGGACACAGCTTGAATCAAAGCGAAAGACTTGAATATCTTATAAACTACCTGCTCCGTGAGCGCGGTATTTCCCAGCCGCTGCCCAACTCCGATGATGAGCGTTTCCGTCTGTTTCGCGCCCTCGTGAACACCCGCGAACCCATGGCGGCAAGCGCCGAGTTCCTTACTACTCAGGATGAGTACCTCACCAAGTACATAGCCGAGCAGGGCATCACAAAGGCAAGCGAGCTCCCCCGCTGCTCTGCCGACGAACGCATCAGCATATGGCAAGGCGACATCACCTTGTTAGACGCAGACGCAATAGTCAATGCCGCCAACAGCGCCATGCTGGGCTGTTGGGTACCTAACCACGCCTGCATCGACAACTGCATCCACACCTTTGCCGGAGTGCAGCTGCGCATGGATTGCAGCAATATAATGAACGCTCAGGGTCATGAAGAGCCTACGGGCACGGCAAAGATAACCCCCGCCTACTCTCTGCCCTCCCGCTACGTTCTCCACACCGTCGGCCCCATAATCTCCTCCACGGTCAGCGAAAGCCACAAAGAGCTGCTGGCATCCAGCTATCGCTCCTGCTTTGAGCTGGCAGATGAAAAAGGACTCGAGAGCATAGCATACTGCTGTATTTCCACCGGCGTTTTCCGTTTTCCCAACGATCTCGCCGCCGAAATTGCCGTAAAAACCGTCCGTGAATGCCTTGACCACGCACAAAGCGTGAAGCACGTCATCTTTAACGTGTTCAAGAACGTGGACAAAATGCTCTACGAAAATATATTGGGATAAGAAAAAAGACGAGTAGACTTCCCGAAAAGGGTTGCCTACTCGTCTTTTTGCGTTAAGATGAGTTTGTGAACAAACAACTAAAGCAAGACCAATGTACCGTATATGAGCGCCACGGACAAAGGTGCTGAAACGCAGAAAAAGGACTGCCGCAGACCTTTTTCATTCTGCGACAGTCCACAATTTTTCTTATTACATTTACTGCTTGTGTCTCATGCCGTACAAATCGTGGGAGCCTTAGCCCTCGGAGACCATTCGGGCCAGAGTGGTGAAGCAGTTACGGCACCATGTACCGCCGGGGAAGGTACCGTCGCCGGAGATGGGATCCAGATAGTGGGGGAAGCCCTTCTGCATCAGGGCGCCCAGATAACGATCGATGATGAGCTTGGCTTCTTCCTTCTTGCCGCCCTCCCAGAGACCGGTGAGGATGAAGATTTCGCCCGGAGGGCTGATGGCGCCGCTGCCCATGCGGGTGCCGATCATCTCGAAGTAGTCGGTCTGGATGTCTTCGCTGGCGATGCCGTAGGGAGTCAGGAGGTGATCCTCACGCATCAGGTCGGCGGTGAGCTTATCCAACACGTCCTGAGGCAGGCGGCTACCCAGAATCAGGGGGATATAGTGGATATTGCAGGTGGAGAATACGGGCTCGTGGGTGTACTGCTTCAGGCAGACGAAATGTCCATCGATCCACATCTTGTCCACCATACGATCCAGCAGATCCTTGGACATCTTGTACCAGCCGTCGATCTCTTCCTGTGGCTTGCCAAGAAGCTTGGCAAGGTCGCCCTGAGCCTCGAAGTTCAGAACCTCGTAGGCGCAGAGGTCGGGAGTAGCCATGGGGCCGTTCTCCAGATAAGCAGTAATTTCGTCGAAGCCGGTGCCTGCGCCGTTATCGAAGCCGGGGAGGCCGTCGTTGTCGTCATCGCGGCATTCCATGAACCACATGGCCCATCTGCCGGCGCCGACATACAGCTTCTCCAGATCATCTCTGGGCCATTCCTTGAGCAGGTCATGACGAGCCATGATGTTCTTCAGAGCCCAACCGTAGATGGGAGGCTTGATGCCGCCGGTGGCCCAGTGTGTTTCGTCATAGTCGTCAGCCAGCTGACCGGTCTCACCCTGGCGCTCCAGGGGAGCCATGAGCAGATCGCGGGCCAGATCCGGGATATCCTGCAGGGCGACAGCGTTCTGCACCAGCTGCCACTGAGAAACAATGACGCCCGGGAACATCTGAATCATCCAGCGGGGGGTGAGATCCGTGGGGCCCACCAGCATGGTCCACAGGTTATAAGCAGTCTCTTCGGCCTTCTGAGCATAGGGCTCGATCAGTTTGGGATATGCAGCCCAGAACTCTTCCCAGGACTTCAGCATGTCAGCCTTGGCCTCGGCATAGGTGACGTAGTCATCGGGAACCTTGACCATATAGGGGAATTCTTCCACCGCGAGGGTGAAGGTGCCGTCGGGAGCGGGGGTGGTGTAGCCGACGATATCGGTAGCGCTGAAGACGCGCCAATCCCAGGTATCCTTGAAGGTGAAGCCGGAGCCTTCAAGACCTTTGAAGCACATGGGGTTGGAACGAGAGGGGATGCTCTCCCAAGCGCCGTCCTTACGGGGACGAACGGTCTCATACATACCGGCGTTACGGGTCCACTCCAGACCCATGCCGGGATCGCCCTCTGCCATGAGGCGATTGTAGGTAGCCCAGGTGAAGCGAATATCACCGTGGCGGGTGTGAAGCACCAGCTCGGCAGGGCCGGTCTGCTGGGTAGCGAAAGGTACGCGCTCTCCATTATAGGTGGCGAAGATCCGGTAGAGGCGAGCGCCCTCGGGAGACTGTCCGTGGGTACGCTTACCATGGCAAGTGGTGAGGGTCAGAGTACCTCTGCCATACTTTACGTTGTCGATGGCCAGAGCCAGATAAGCACCTGCACGGGAGAATCTGTACAGGTTTACAGGGAAATACTGTTTCGCATCCCGGAAGAAGGGATCCACGGGCTTAGGCATGTTCATGCTTGGCATAAAGTATAACCTCCTTAAACATATAGTTAGTTTATATATTAATTTCCAATCTATTTATATTATAGCCACGTACTGTTATATAGTCAACACAGAGTTGCCGAACACATGACGCAAAAAGACGAGTAGTCAACCCTTTTCGGGAAGTCTACTCGTCTTTTTTCTTCGTGCTATTTTGCAACGCGCCCATTTTTTTGCTTACGATTTGCTTAACTTAATGACATTGGACATCTACCCATGCGTTTATCTATATTATCAATAACCAAGCTCTTCGTTTATCAGCACCACTTCTGTTTCACCGATGCCGCGCATGGGGCGCAGGATTGTGGAAACGCCGCCGCAGATGCGCTGGGGACTGCTGCAATCGTGGCATTTCAGTTCGCCCGTAGCGCAGGGAGTTTTCATGCCAAGGCGGCGGGCATTGAGAGGCGAAGCCACGTTGCGGGCACGCCAAAGAGCCGCAGCGCCGTCGGCAGCTATCTTATTTACACCTGCGATAATAAACAGCTTTTCGTGGCCGTAGAGGTTGGAGGCAACGCGGTTTCCGTTGCCGTCTATGTTCACTATCTCACCGGTTTCGCCGATGCCGTTAGCGGAAGTCAGGTAAACCTGCGCCTTGGATGCATTTTGGCGCACCTCGTCCTGAGGCTGCTGGAACCAGTGCCAGTAGACGGTGTTGTTCTCCATGAGTTTTTCATAGATATTCAGCGCTTCAACGGTCTTGCTGCCGCCGATGCCCACGGTCTTGCCGTTTATCTGCGCAAGCAGATACTCCGCCGCTTCTTCTTTCGTTTCAAAATAACTTACCTTGAAGCCGTTCTTTCTCAAAGTTTCTATGGTTTTTTCAGCCTTCATTTTTTATCACTCCCGATATATGTTCTATTGCGCGCCCCATACGCAGCGGCGCATCTTTAAAATGATTTCCTTCGTTAAGTTCGAACTTTGCGCTCAGCCGTTGCGCGGTAATGCGTGAATTTTCTTCCACCATGCGCATACGTTGGTCGCGGGCATTTTTCTCCTTATCTCCAACGGATATGTATATTCCGCAGAGCTTTGACTTGGGTTCGTCGGCGGCAATATACTCCGTCCATCCGTCAAACCACAGCGAGCCGGAAGCCGAGGCGGCAAGGTTGAACGCATCCGTATTAAAAACACTCCACAAGGCAAACAGACCACCAAGTGAGTACCCCGCTATACCGCGCTGCGCGGGTGTAAAGCCCAAGAATTTTTCCACAGCAGGAATTATCTCACTTGTCAGCCGCGCAAGATAATCCGGCCCACCGCCTGCAAAATCCTCTCCGCCCTTAAAGGCCCGCTTAGCCGCCCACGGCGACATATCACGGTTCCAATCGATACCCGAAATACAAACCAAGGTGGCGCACTTTCCCGAAGCGTTGAATATTTCCTCGCATTCCTCAGCGGCAGTATGGATATAAATAACGGCACTCTCTTCTGCTCTTTCGCAGCGAAACACCATGGCCGTATATTCACCGACGGTTATCTTATCCATACATTTCACCTCCGTTTTTTCCTATTGTATCATGCCCGTTTCTTACTTGCAACAAAGTTGACAGCATCCCGATTTTGAATTACACTTTATATGGTGATTACTTATGAAATATGACGTTTCCATCGTCTCCTGCCCGGATTATTCGCAGGCAGAAGAGGCACTCATCCGCGTTTTTGAGCCTATCGGCGGTTTGGATTGGGTAGAACCCAATATGAAAATAGCGGTAAAAGTAAATCTCGTTACCGCCATGAAGCCCGATACTGCAGGCACCACCCATCCCGCTCTTGTCTGCGCACTTACAAAGCTTCTTGTTCAGCGCGGCGCGCAGGTAATTATCGGCGACAGCCCCGGCGGCATTTATAACAGTGTCTACCTCAACCGCGTCTACTCCGTTACGGGAATGCGCGAGGCTGAGGCATTCGGTGCTGCTCTTAACGATAATTTTGAGCAGAGCAACGTTACTTTCCCCGAGGCGAAAGTTCTAAAAAATTTCACCTGCACATCCTGGCTTCTTGAAGCCGATGCTATCATTGATTTCTGCAAACTGAAATCCCACGGCATGATGGGTATGTCGGGCGCTGTGAAGAATATGTTCGGCGCCATCCCCGGCACCATGAAGCCTGAATATCATTACAAGTACCCTAACTACACGGACTTTGCGGATATGCTGGTGGACTTGAACGAATACTTCAAGCCTCGCCTTGCCATAGTCGACGCTGTTTGGGGCATGGAGGGCAACGGCCCCACCGCAGGCAAGCCAAGGCACATCGGCGCACTGCTGGCCTCTTTCTCCACATATAAGCTGGACACTGCCTGCGCCGCCCTCATCGGCCTTGACAAGGACAAGGTACCCACCCTTGAAGCCGCCGTCCGCCGCGGTCTTGCTCCCGCCGATCACAGTGAGCTGAACATCGTCGGCCCACTGGCGGAACTGACCGTACCCGATTTTGACCACGTCGCCGTGCACAACAGCCTGCTGTTTGCGGGCAACGGCAAAAATCCCCTGCTCCGCGCATTCAGCGCCGTAGGCGGCAAGCTGCTTATTTCCAAACCCAAGCTTCACGCTGCCGAATGCGTAGGCTGCGGAGTATGCGCAGGCATCTGCCCTGCCAAGGCAATAGTCATCACCAACAAACTTGCCGTCATAGACAAGAGCAAATGCATCCGCTGCTTCTGCTGTCAGGAATTCTGCCCCAAGGGCGCCATGAAGGTCAAGCGTCCTCTCGCGGCACGAATCGCAGCCAAGCTGTAATATTAAATCCCCGTAAGGATTCGCTCCTTACGGGGATTCGCTTATTTTTTCAAACTTACTGTAAAACTCTCGCGGTACAGACCTTCTACGCCATCTCTTTCCATGAGCATATCACCGGCAGTTATATAGTTGCGGGTATCAACTGTTCGCTCAATTCTCAATCCGAACATGCTGAAGTCAAGGTTTTTAAAAGGCTCACTGCGCAGTTTCTCTTCCATAAACTTGCGGTGGCTGTTACCGCTGCCCATTTCTTTTCTCACGCCGCCAAAGGCAAGAACTATCAGTAGCTGTTCCTCAGAGCTTCCCGCTACAATTTCAGCTCCACGCAGTTCACTTTTGGCCGTAACGGCAGTAATAACACCATTTTCAAGGGTATATTCAAACTCGAGGCGCGGCTTTGTGGTTACGTTTATTACTACGTTCCCCTGCTTTCCTATCTCTCCGATTGAGCCGTCGCTGCCGTCAAGCTCCGAAACGTAGAGCTGGCCTTCGGATGTCATGTGGCGCAGGTTTAAGTCATAGCGTTCCACCAGGAAATTATAGTTCTCCGCAAACTGAGCAACCGTCAAATCTCCGCTATTGGGCGGCATCTGTGAAAGATTGATGGTAAGAATTATGACCACCAACCAGCCAACAACTGTGCCTGAAATCCCCACCGCGTGTTTCCAGTTCATTTCCCGTGGAACTACCTTGGAGTAATCCTCCCAGTAAAGCAGTTCACCGTCCTTGGAACGCTTATAGCTTTTCCAGTTCATAACAAGTTCTGCTATAGGAATACCCAATCCCATGCCGTAGAGGAACACATACCAAGTGCGATGCAGCGCCTCACCGTAGGTGAGCCGACCGCCATCGTTATTTGTAACACGCAGACCGAAAAGCAGCTTGCCAAGCGTAGTTCTGAAAAGGCAGAGCTGCAGCGGCTCAAGAATAAACATAAGCAGCAAAGTCAGAACCGCAATAATCACATTCGACTCTAAAACGCCCAAATAGGTAAAAGAAAAAATTGTCACCAATATGGTGCGATATACAAGCAAATCCAGCCCGCGGGCAAAATACCTGCGCCAAGGGCAGGGCGGATACTGCGGCACGCCCGGGCCTATGACTATCACCGGATCGTCTTCTGCGGGCAGAGCATCCATATACTTCGCCGCATTGAGCGTGTCATAGCTCTCCCCTGCGCTTTTTATTGCTTTGCAAAGCTGCTTGGCTTCTTCAATGGCTTTGGCCTCGCCCTCCAGCTCGCGGAGGCGGCGGGCCATAACAGAGCTCAGTTCGTCCTCGCCTTTCTGCAAAGCACGAATATCTTCAAGTGAAACACCAATACCGCGCAGCAGTTTTATCTTCTCCAACGCCGCAAGCTCCGCATCGGAGTAAGCGCGGTAGCCGTTGGGCAGGCGCTTCGGGTCTATAAGCCCCTCCTGCTCATAATATCGGATATTGGCTCGGGGTATGCCCGAGAGGTTTTCTATTTCCTTTATAGTCATTTTCACCCCTCCTTGCGCCCATCATAAGCTATAAAGCTGCTTTACAGTCAAGAGGTTTTTACTCTACTTTTTATAATTTTATCATATTTCTGCCCAATTTTCAAATTCAAGAGCAAAAAAATCGGGGCGCCCTAAGGCGCCCCGAAAAATCGTTTTTTAAATTATGCGTTTGCTGCGAGGTAAGCGTCGAATGCAGTCTGGTAAATATCGAGGATCTGTGCAAGGCCCAGATCGTATGCCTGCTGAACGTAAGCATCCCACTCGCTGATGGGCTTGTCGCCTACGAAGAACAGAGAATAGTTCTCGTTGATGAAGGTTGCAACGTCGCCGGAGTAAGAGCTTACTTCCTCGGACTCATCATCGGTGAGACGGAAGCCGGTGGGAACGTCATATTCACCCTTGTAGCCATCGATAACCCATCTCTCGGTCATCTCGAAGAGCTCGCGGCCGCCTTCATAAGCGTACTGACGAGCCTGAGAGAAGTAGGTTGCATCGCCGAGGTTGTTAGCAGAGTACAGCAGCAGTGCCCACTGAGCGCCAAGGCCTTCGGGATGGTGGAGAATGAAATCGGTAAGGGTCTTCTCGCCGTTTTCGTCATAATCCCAAACAACACCCTGGGGACCCCAGCTGGAGAAGTCGGAACCATAGGGGCTGTAGAACCAGTCAGACCAGGTAACAGCAAGAGGAATGTTTTCGCACTTTGCGCTGATGGAAGAAGTACCGTTGGTCAGGTAAGACAGGGACTGGCCGTACTTGAGCATCTGGCCCTCATAGCGAAGAGGTCGAGTAAGAGAAGTCCAAGCACAATCGGGATCCGGAGTAGAGGTAACATAGTCATTGATCTGGCTGGGGGTCATAGCAACGTAAGCAGTCTCACCGGTGGTGATCATGTTCATCATATCATCGTTGCCGAGGTAGCCGGGCCAACCGGGATCGATGAGGCCTTCCTTATACCACTTGGATACCATGTCGATAAGGTTCTTATCGTCTTCGGTAGTAGAGGTATACTGGATCTTGCCATCGATAACCTTGGTGTAAGGCATACCGGCGGAGTTAAGGAAGAGAGCGGTGTCATAGCCGCAACCGAAATAGCTGGGAACCATTTCAAGGCTCTGGAAGAATTCCATGGGCCAATCTACGCCCAGTTCGTTCTTCATACGGAAGAGCATATCGTGGATATCGTCATAGGTAACGATGTCCTGCCACTTGAGGCCGAGGTCAGTAAGATAGTCTTCACGTACACACCAACCGGTGGTGGGAGTGGGATCCTTATAGATGCCGTAGAACCAACCGCAAAGCTGGTCATTGTAATAAACGGTATCGCGAAGGGTATCCTGATTGATGTATTCAACGGTATAGAAGTAGTTGGGAGCATAATCCTTATAGTCAAGGATATTGATGAACCACTCTTCGTCAACAGCGTCCTGAACAGACTTGCCATAGTATATAATACCATGAGCCATAATGTCAGCAAGGTCATCGGATGCCAGGAGAACAGAGAAGTTCTCGCTGAGGTTTTCAACGGGAGGACAGAGGTACTCAACGTGAACGCCGGTCATATCACGAACAGCGGACTGGTAAGGCATAGAGGCCATACCTTCGGCAGGAACGTACTGAGGGCTCCAGCACATGTTCCAGAATGTGAGAACTTCGTCAGTGGTGGTAAGAGGCAGCTCATACTCATAGAAATCGAGAGCAAGGCCGTTCTCGCCCTTTTCGAAATTGCCGGCTGCGAAGTTGTAGGGAGAATCCTCTACTGCAGGAGTATCGGTGCCGGGGGTGTCGGTGGTGCCTGCATCGGGAGTGGTCGGGGTGGTGGGAGTTTCGGTCTTACCACAACCTGCGAACATTGCCACGACGAGCAGCAGAGCAAGCATCAGAGAAAGCAGTTTTTTAACTTTCATTTTCATCTTCCTTTCCGAAAATTTGACAAGGTCAACAAATCCATTATTTCTGTCTGCCACATTTTTTGACCCGTTGCACATATTCTAACACAATTCTGTGGTTTTATATGTTTCAGCCAAGACATTTGCGCACAATTTTTAATAAAGTTTTAACTTTTATCCACTGTTTTTCGCGTTTTTTCCATAAAATTGTAAAAAAACTGCACCTTGACTATCAAAATCAAGGTGCAGACTGCTTTAATTGTTAAATTTGTGCTTTCAGCTTTTCTACGGCTGCAGCGATCTCGGGCTGGGCTTCGATCATCATATCTTCCCAATCGCCCACGTAATCGTAAGTAACCTCTCCCTCGCTCATGCGCTGGATATAACCCTTAAGCATGGGGAAATCCTTCTCATAACAGTGGAAGCTGTTTGCGCGATGGGTATAGCTGCCCATGGGCACGCCCAGCTCATCAGCAATGCGCTTCTGGAGCATAATGAGCGCAAAAGCGTTCATAAACGTGGCCTTGCAGGCATCGTTGGAGCGGAAAAGCACCTTGCTGTGGAGCTTGCCGCCTCGGATGAAGAACTGAATATGCTGCAGGCATGCGGGGTCATCGCTGGCAGCATCCTTTTCCCAGTCACGCACGTCGATAACCGCGCGGCGGGAATCGGGGTTGCGGCGCAGTTCCTGAGTTATAAAGGGGAACTGATTCTCCATGCGGGAGTGGTAAGTGTATGCCCAGTTTCCGCGCTCTATCTCAAAGTCCAGAATACCGTCCAGCATTTCCTGACGGTACTGCTCCAGCTCTCGATATCCGCCGATGAAAAGCTTGGAAATCATAGGCTCCGCAAGAGGCTCTTCCACAACCATAGTCATGGAAAGCTCCTTCTGATTGGTATTATAGTCGGGGCAGGGAGAAATCTCGCCAAACTCCTCCAGCTCTCTGAGCGCATTATGGTATGCCTCCGGCAGGCTTATTCCTTTAACAAGACGTTCTTCCATTGACGTTTCCCCCTCTTTGTTATCAAAAGCACCGCCGTAACGGTTTTCTTTTGACCTATCGGCTTATTATACATTTATTATCGTAGCTTTGCAAGTGGGCATTGTGTTTGACATTACACTAAATATGAAGTACAATTTTTAGGTTAATGTATTTACAAATACTTATGAAACGAGGTTACCGTAATGCCCTGTGATTTTTCAATGAAGGCCCCCGTGCTCTACGGTGTGGGCGCTATAAATATGCTCGGTGAAAGAGTTAAGTCCTTTGGTGCAAAGAAGCCCATGCTTATCTGCGATCCCAATCTTGCTCCCGAAACCTACGAGAAAGCTATTTCCAGCATTAAGGCCGCAGGTCTTGACTATGTTATGTTTGACCGCACCGTTCACGATGCACCCATAGAAGTCATCGACGAATGCGGTGAAATCGCTCTCCGCGAGAATGTTGACTGCCTGGTAGGTATCGGCGGAGGCAGCACTATTGACACGACCAAGGCCACCTCCATTCTGCTTAGCCATCCCGGCCCCATCAAGCAGTATATTCTCTCCGAGCCCGTCCAGATGGACGTAAACGTACCCATAATCCTCGTTCCCACCACCGCAGGCACCGGTTCCGAGGCTACCAAGGTCGCCGTTGTAAACCGCACCGACCTGAACAGAAAGTGGAGCGTTTTCGTAACCATCTCCCTTTCCCTCATTGACCCCGAGCTCACCCTCTCTCTTCCTCCTTATGAGACGGCATACACCGGCATGGACGCTCTTTCCCACGCCATCGAGGGTCTTACCAGCAATAACCCCCATCCCCTTTCTCACGCTGCAGGTCTTGACGCAGTAAGAAAGATCACCCGCAACCTCACCAAGGCTTACCACAACGGTTCCGATCTGAACGCCCGCATAGAGATGTCTCAGGCCGCCTTCCTTGCAGGTATAGCCTTTGACGATCCCCTCACCCACGTTGGTCACGCCACCGCCGACGGTATGTCCATCAACTTCCACACTCCCCACGGTCTTGGCTGCGCCCTTGCTCTGCCCGAAGTATGCGCCCTCTGCGGCGAGGCCGTTCCCGAGGTAATGCGCGAGATCGCCGAGGCCATGGAGCTGCCCCTCATCGGCAGCGAAAGCGGCAAGGAGCTTGGCGAAATGTGCGCCGAGAAATGCCGACAGATCATGCGCGAGACCAATCTCCCCTCCGTTAAGGCACTCGGCTACAGCCGTGAGGATATGCTCGCCGTAGCCGACGAAGGCGCTACCAGCCATCTTAGCCTTTTCAGCCCCGTAGAGATCACCAGAGAAGTTGCCGAAAAGTTTGCCTTTGCGGTTTACGATAATTATCAGTAATTACACCACTGATTGCACACCGGCAAAATCCGATAAAAGAGGTGTTATTGAATGAGTGTATGCAGTTTCATCGCATCTGACTTCCCTTTATCCGAATTTGCACCATCTCAGAATTATCCTCTTGAGATAAATATCGACACCGGTACCGTATACGATGGCGGTGCGGATGATAACTATTTTTTGCTCCCGTTTTCAGATGTCGGCAGCTATACCGACAAAAGTTATGGTGTTTCCCTCGAGTGGCACTACACTGAAGGCAGAGCAAAGCAAATCATTGAATACATAAAAACAGCTCTAAGCCAATCGGATAATGTCGAGTTTTGGCATGTATGGCTGATGGGTTACTACGAATTCGAAGAAAGGCCTTTTATTCACAGAAAGGCTGTTTCCTTCTCCGAGCTGACGCCTGAACTTATCAAAGAAATAGATGATGCCGACATTTGGAATACTCCGGACAAGGCATATCCCGAGAGGCCATCTTTCTATTGCCTGACCATAACTCGCTAAATATTAATTAATTTGCAATTTCCAACACCGCAAACGATTGCTTTGCTTGCGAAACAATTGTTTGCGGTATATAATTGACATCGTGTTTCTACCACAAAAAATCGCAGGAGGTGGCATATGCTGCTGAAAAAATACATCGGTGACAGAGCCTTCTACCAAAAAGTCCTGACCATCACCATACCCATACTTATTCAGAACGTCATAACCAACTTCGTCAGCCTGCTTGACAACGTCATGGTCGGCCGTCTGGGTACCGAGCCCATGTCCGGCGTTGCCATAGTCAACCAGCTGCTCTTCATTTTCAACCTCTGCATCTTCGGCGGAATTTCCGGCGCAGGTATCTTTGCCGCTCAGTATCACGGCAAGGGTGACGTTGACGGCGTGCGCAACACTTTCCGCATGAAGGCTCTTATCGTACTTGTTCTCACGGTAATCGCACTTATAATTTTCGCTCTCTGCGGTCCTCAGCTCATAAGTATGTTCCTGCACGAAGGCGAAGAGAACCTTGACCTTGTGGCAACACTTGCTCACGGCAAAAAGTACATGTACGTAATGCTTGTAAGCCTGCTGCCCTTTGCCGTATGCCAGATATACGCAGGCACTCTCAAGGAAACCGGCGAAACCATGTTGCCCATGAAGGCAGGTATCATCGCCGTATTCGTAAACCTCTGCCTCAACTACATACTCATCTACGGTAAGCTCGGCCTGCCCGAAATGGGCGTTGTTGGCGCAGCTGTCGCCACCCTTATCGCCCGCGTTGTGGAATGCCTTATCGTTGCTCTGTGGACACATAAGAATAAGGAAAAAGCTCCTTATATCAAGGGTGTTTACAGTAACTTCCGCGTCCCCAGGGAACTTGCCGTCAAGGTAATGCGCAAGGGTCTTCCTCTTATGGTAAACGAGGGTCTTTGGTCTCTCGGCATGACCGCTCTCACCCAGTGCTACTCCATCCGCGGTCTCGAGGCCATTTCCGCCTCCAACATCAGCTCCACCGTATCTAACCTCTTCTTCTGCGCGGTCTTTGCTTTCGCAAACGCGATCTCCATCATCGTCGGCCACCTGCTTGGTTCGGGCGATATTGAGCGCGCCAAGGATGAGGACAGCAAGCTGATTTTCTGTGCCATCGTAATATGCACCGTCATCGGCGGCGCTCTCGCGATTTGCGCACCCTTTATCCCCCAGATTTACAATACCAGCGACGGTATCCGTGACCTTGCCACCAAGTTCCTGCTGGTAAGCGCGGCGATGATGCCCTTCAACTGCTTCATCCACGCAACCTACTTCACCTTCCGCGCAGGCGGACAGACGGTGCTCACATTTGTGTTTGACAGTGTATTCATCTGGTGCATCTGCTACCCCGTGGCATTCTGTCTTTCCCGCTTTACCAATATGCCCATCTTCCCCCTTTTCCTCACCATCCACTGCATCGAGCTTATAAAGGTCATTCTCGGCGCATGGCTGCTGAAACGCGGAACCTGGGCCAAAAACCTCGTCAGCGACTAATATTCCGCAAAGATATTCGCCTTCTCTGTCCCGTGGACAGGGAAGGCGTTTTTATGCTTGCAAATTATTTATAATAGGTATATAATCGCATTTGCGTCTGCAAATAAATAGAAATTACAGGAGGGTCTTATGGTACTGAAAAAATTCATCGGCGACAAGGCATTTTACCAGAAGGTAATGACCATAACTATCCCGATACTCATTCAGAACGTTATCACCAACTTTGTCAGCCTTATAGACAAC
>JAFYLI010000139.1 GCA_017537165.1 Oscillospiraceae bacterium
AACTTCTAACCCGTTCACGGGTCGCAAGAAACAAATCTTTCGCGGCTGGCGGATCGTACTTGCGCGACGGGACGCGGTGCTTGTAACATAGGGCTTTGCCCGCATATGAAATACCCCCGGCTTGGCCGGGGGATATTTATTATTTCCATTATATTTGCAGATTATATGCAAAAACAGCAGGAGCTTATCACTCCTGCTGTTCCTTTTTATATTTCCTTGGTAAAGCAAATTATGCGGTTCGCTTCGATGAAGCCCATTTTAAGGTGAAAGGCAAGGCTTTCGTTGTTAGTAAGCTCGCAATCGCTGGCAAATTCGCTGCAGCCCTGCTCCTTGGCCCAATTCTGACAGGCAGCCAGCAGCGCGCGGGCACAGCCTTGCCGACGGTGCGCTTCGTCCACGAAAATACCTTCGAGATAGCCAACGGGACTGCTTTCGGTGCCCTCCACGTAATCGTGGCGCAGCTGACACTGGGAAAAGCCGATGGGCGCGTCGCCTGCATACATTATAAATACAGCGCACTCGGTCGAGGACATCAGCCGGCGGAAATCCTCGGCAAGCTCGGCTGCGGAATGACTTACCCACATTTTTACGGCCAGCTCCGCTACGGTGAGCGCATCGGAAACGCTTGCGCGGCGGATCACGGCTGCACCTCTGCCGCAACGGCAGCGTAGAAGTCGGGGTAAGCTTTCTTCATATTCAAAATATTGCCCTCGCGATCCATGAAGCAGTGCTCGGATGTGCCGACGAAAAGCAGCACGCCTTCGCTGTCATGGACTTCGTAGCGCAGGCACAAACGCACACCGTTAAATGCCGTAACGAATACGGACACGGACACCGTATCGTCAAACTTAGCGCTGCGCTTATACTTGCCCTCAATGGCGGTAACGGGCGAAACTACGCCCAGCTCCTCCATTTTGCGGTATTCCCAGCCAAGATTGGCCAAAAAGTCAACGCGAGCCTCCTCCATCCAACGGACGTAGTTGGAATGATGGACGATGCCCATCTGGTCGGTTTCGTAATATTGAACTTTATGTTTATATGTGCTCATATTATCCCTGCTTTCTGCTGTAAGCTTACCACATCGGCGCATGGTTTTCAACAAGAGAAGAAAATCCTCGGTCACGGCTATTGCCTTTCTGCGAAAAAAATGCTATCATTACTTACTTGGAAATACTGATAAGGAGATGCAAAAAATGAGCTATAAAGAAGAATTTATTCGTTTTATGGTTGAGTCCGGCGTTCTGACCTTTGGTGATTTCACCACCAAGTCCGGCCGCAAGACCCCTTACTTCATCAATACCGGCAACTATAAGACCGGCGCTCAGGCTGCCCGCCTTGGCGATTACTATGCAGCCTGCATTCAGGAGAATATGCCCGAGGATGTTGACTTCCTCTTCGGCCCCGCTTACAAGGGTATCCCCCTCGTTGTAACCGCTGCCGCTTCTCTCTATCGCAACTATGGCCGCGACCTGCCCTATGCCTTCAACCGCAAGGAAGCCAAGGATCACGGCGAGGGCGGCACCATGGTCGGCTATAAGCCCAAGGACGGCGACCGCGTTGCCATCATCGAGGACGTTGTTACCGCAGGTACCGCTGTCCGCGAGACCATCGAGCTGTTCAAGCAGATCGGGGACATTAAGATCGAGGCACTGTTCGTTTCCGCAGACCGCATGGAGCGCGGCACCCGCGACTGCACCACTCTGGACGAGCTGCGCGAGGACTTCGGCATCAAGGTTTACCCCATCGTAACCATTCAGGACATCAAGGAGACCCTGCACAATAAGGAACTCAACGGCAAGGTCTATATCGACGACGAGATGCGCGCACGCATGGACGCATACCTGGCTGAGTACGGCGCACGCTGAACTTAATACGGATATGATAAAACGGAGCTTCTTTTGAAGCTCCGTTTTTTGTCTATACTGCCCGCAGTAACAATAATACGATAAATGCAAAAACAAGCTGTCATGCTGAGCGCAGCGAAGCATCTCCGCACTCGGGCAACTGCCAATTAAAATTTGATTGCGGAGATTCTTCGGCGAGCCTCAGAATGACATATCTTGAGTGCGCGGCGATGTTTCAACCTCATCCGCCACGACCGGATCCACCATTAGATACTAACCTGCTATATTGCTTGCTACAAGTGTAGCCGTGGCACCGTCGAATCGATATACATTCCAACGGCGATTGCCGGTATTGACCATAAGAAGGGGAGCGCCGCCGTAGCAACAGACGTATGGGGCACTTGCAAGGGATTCAAGAGTGAGCACCGTTTGGATGCTGCCGTCGGGGGTTAGGCAGTAAATATCGTTGCTGCCCTGCTCGGTGAAGTACAGATAACCGTTCACGGGAGGCAGGTAGGTGCGGGATAGGTCAAAGCTATCTGCCCTGTTGCGGTCGGCGCCCAATGCGTGCCGGTGGTGGAGCAGGGAGATGTTATCCGCCACCCTTGTCCTGTTTCCGGTTTCCCAAAGGTACAGCGCGTGCTGCCCTGCGGGAAGATAGTATATTTGTCCGTTGAAGCTGCCCTGCACAGCTCCGTTGCTTTGCCCTATATACAAGGGCTCTCCGGTGGGATAGTTTTCTACGTAGTAAAGTTCAGGTCCGTAGCTGTAAATAGCGCTGAGTCCGTCTGTTGAAAAGGTGCTGCTGTTGTAGTCGAGGGGGGCGCTTATCTGCAGATTTTCGTCAACGTAATATGCGGGATAAACGTAATTGTTGCCGCACCAGCCTACGCTTGACTGGGAAAGCAGGAGCTTGCTGCGGAAGCTGTCTATACCGTAACGGGAATAGTTCTCGAGGCGGGGAATGTCGATGATGCTCCACCATTGATATTCGCCGGCAAGCTCACCGTTGGGGGTGGCAATAGCGGAAATATTAGTCAGCTCGTTGGCGGCGAGCACGGTGCTGCCGTCAACACAGAAATATGAGTAAGAATTTGTTTCGTCATAGCAGGAAAACAGCGCTTCGGAAAAATCGCGGTTAAAATAAAAATAGCCGTCAACGGTATAAGGAGAAATCAACTGTTCTCCGCTTGGGGAAAGGACGTAGTAGCGGTTAAAGGAAGAGTAACTTGTATAATCACCTGTATCGGTGCGGAGATAATATATATACCTGCCCTTATCTGCCACGGCTATGGGGAATACGTCGCCCAGCGAACTGTGTTTGCCGTTTTTCCACATCATGCCTTCGTGCTCGTTTGCGGAACTGAAGCGATTGTATACCACGGTGCATCCGTCGGGAGATATTGCGGCACCGTTGTAGCGAACCGAGTTCAGCGCCCAGAGGTTTTCGTCAATGCATAAGCTTTCGGTGGTTTTTCCGTTGTAGTACATAAGTCTGCAGGTATCAGACGTCTTGCTGAAATCGGTTATATAGGCCGCACTGCCTCCTCTGTCGGAAGAAAGGCAGGCGTATACTCCGTTTGCAATATGTTTTGCGCCTTCGGGGGAAACGTAATAAAGCTCACCGCCGCTATCTGCGTTAAGGCCGATGATGGCGAATGCGTAAGAGCGGTCAAGAGCCATATCTATGTAGTATCTGCCATCGGGTGCGGTCAAACGGCACACCTCGCCATCGGGCGTGAAGAACGTCATTTCGCAGGTGTTGTCATCCGCAGCTCCGTAAAAATAATGCAGAGCCTTGGCGTAGGTGTATTCCTCTTCGGTTTCACGCAGCAGCGGGAGAATGGCTATTGCCGCGCAAAGAATGGCGAATATGACGCGGGGAAGATACTTTTTCATAGCGTCCTCCTTTCGGGTGATTCGGCAGGGGCAGGCCCCTGCCCTACGAACAACAAATACATTCAAATCGGGAACGTAGGGAACGGTCTTAACCGTTCCTCGTTGCTGCGCATTGATTGCCATCTTTGTAGGGAGCGCCGCCCTCGGCGCTCCGCAAGGGAAGGGGTAACCACCGCAAAACAGTAATAGGGGGTGTGCAAAGTTTTAGCTTAAGCTTCTCCTGTGAGGAGAAGCTGGCATGGCGAAGCCATGACTGATGAGGTAGACGAAATACACCAAAAGGCAGCAATGCAGCAAAATCAATGTATGTTATCCACCTCATCCACCGCTGCGCGGTCCCCCTTCTCCTCATAGGAGAAGGTTAACCCTTATCGTATCGTAAATAGATGTGTCAGAGTGTTTTTTCCACTTCTCCGTCTACCCATTCCACTACCGCGTTTAGTTCGGTTTCGTAATCCTTTTCGATGATGAAGCACTTTGCGCCGCTTATCCGGCAGATCATGGCCACGCGGTCGTTTTCCTCGGCGATTTCCTTAGCGCTGCGCTCCTCGGGATAAAGGCGGGCTTCGATGTCGCTGCGGTGGGTGAGTATCTCATCGTAATGCTCCTGCGCGTAGGTGTAGCCCAGGGAGAGGTAGAAGGAAATTATATGCTCGCGGTACTCGGCGGGCAGTGCGGCTATCTTGTCGGGGGGCAGGTAGCAGCCTTCAATGATAAGATTCTGCTTGTTTTCCACAGCGGTCATTATAATTCCGCGCACGATGGGCCACAGCTTCTTGGAAATAAGCTCGTCGCGGCTCTCGGCGGTGAAGCCGCAATCCGCGCCGCTGCGGATAATGCCCATTTTAAGATGGTCGAGAGAAAGATAGGGGAATTTATACCGTTCAAGCAGGCGCTGGGCCAGCTTGGTCTTGCCCACGCAGCCTGCGCCGCCGATGAGAATTATCATAGCTGCACCTCGCGTTTAACATAAGTTTATATAATCATTATATATAAAAATCAGCGGCATAGCAAGCAGCAAAGAAAAAGGTAAACAGTGATAACTATTTTACGATAACTATTGAAAGTTAGATTGCTTCCGTGGTATAATACTTTGATATATTGCGAATTTCAGACCCCCGACAAGGAGGTAAATATATGAGCTATAAAGTCGGTATAGATATTGGCTCCACCACCGTCAAGGTAGTGGTTTTGGATGAAAATAACACCATGCTTTTCCACAGCTACGAGCGCCATTTTTCCAAGGTGCGCGAGAAGGCTGCGGAGCAGCTGCGCTGTGTTGCCCGGATGCTTGAGGGAAAAAGTGTTCGAACCGTTATCACGGGTTCTGCGGGTCTTGGTGTTGCCAAGGCGGGCGACATCAGCTTTGTGCAGGAGGTTTACGCCACTGCTGCTGCCGTTAACGCATACATACCCGACGCCGATGCCGTAATAGAGCTGGGCGGCGAGGATGCCAAGATAATTTTCTTCAAGGGCAGCCTTGAAGAGCGCATGAACGGCTCCTGCGCAGGCGGTACAGGTGCGTTTATCGACCAGATGGCGACCCTGCTCAACGTTACTGCGCCCGAGCTTGATAAGCTGGCTCTGCAGCATGAGAAGATTTACCCCATCGCTTCCCGCTGCGGTGTATTCGCCAAGTCCGACATTCAGCCTATCCTCAATCAGGGTGGCCGCAAGGAAGACATTGCGGCATCCATTTTCCAGGCGGTCGTAGACCAGACTATCGCGGGTCTTACTCAGGGCCGTGAGCTGACGGGCAAGATAGTTTTCCTCGGTGGCCCCCTCCACTTCCTGCAGGGACTGCGCGAGCGTTTCGTGGAGACCTTGAAGCTGGACGAAAATTCTGCCATATTCCCCGAAAACGCAGAGTGCTTTGCTGCGCTGGGGGCGGCTATCTGTGCCGAGGATTACCCCGCTATGGACTATGCTGAGCTGCTGGACAGACTTGAAAAGTCCACCGTGCAGACAGGTCTTACCGATACCATGCAGCCTCTTTTCAATAACGAGGCCGAGTACGAAGAATTCAAGGCCCGCCACGCCAAGGCCACTCCCGACCTGCTGGATATTGAAAGCTACTCGGGCGCAGCCTACCTTGGCATCGACGCAGGCAGTACCACCACCAAGATGGTGCTGGCAACTGCCGACGGCGGCATCCTTTACAGCTATTACGGCTCCAATCAGGGCAATCCCGTAACCATCGTGCTTGCAAAGCTGAAGGAGATTTACGCCCTCTGCGGCGACAAGATAAAGATCATGGGTTCCGCCGTTACGGGTTACGGCGAGGAGCTTATCAAGAACGCATTCTCCGCCGACCTTGGTCTTGTTGAGACCGTGGCTCACTACCGCGCTGCCCGCCACTTCGACCCCAAGGTAGATTTCATCATCGACATCGGCGGTCAGGACATGAAGTGCTTCAAGATACGCAACGGCGCCGTTGACAGCATCATGCTCAACGAGGCCTGCTCCTCCGGCTGCGGCAGCTTCATTGAGTCCTTTGCCCGCGCGCTGGGCTATGAGATAAAGGATTTTGCCCAGCTTGGCATCCTTGATCAAAACCCCGTAAATCTGGGTTCCCGCTGCACCGTATTCATGAACTCCTCGGTAAAGCAGGCTCAGAAGGAAGGCGCAAGCGTGGAGGATATCTCCGCGGGCCTTTCCGTTTCCGTTGTTAAGAATGCAATTTATAAGGTTATCCGCGCCGCATCCCCCGATGACCTTGGCAAGAATATAGTCGTTCAGGGCGGCACCTTCCTCAATGACGCGGTGCTCCGCGGTTTCGAGCAGGAGATAGGCCGCAACGTTACCCGCCCCACCATCGCGGGTCTTATGGGCGCTTACGGCGCAGCGCTTTACGCCGCCGACGCAAAGCCCGAAAATCCCGCGCTCCTTTCCGCAGCTGCGCTGGATACCTTTGAGCATACCGCCCGTCCCACCACCTGCAAGGGCTGCACCAACCATTGCAGCCTCACTATAAATACCTTTGACGGCGGCCGCCGCTTCATTTCCGGCAACCGCTGCTCCAAGCCTCTTGGCAAGACCGTTCAGGAACTGCCCAACCTCTATAAGTTCAAGCTGGAGAAGCTGAAGGCTATGCAGGGCAAGGGTGAGGGTAACGGCTCCCGCGGCCGCATCGGTCTGCCTTTCGGACTGAACATTTTTGAAAATCTGCCCCTGTGGTACACTCTGTTCACCAAGCTCAACTTCGAAGTTGTTCTCTCTCCCGTTTCCGACAGAGGTACATACAAGCGCGGCCAGCGCAGCATCCCCTCCGATACTGTCTGCTATCCCGCAAAGCTGATGCACGGCCATATTGAGGATCTTATCGACATGGGCGTGGATGCTATTTTCTACCCCTGCATGAGCTATAACTTTGACGAGGGCAAGGGCGATAACCATTATAACTGCCCCGTTGTTGCCTATTATCCCGAACTGCTGGGCGCAAACGTGCCCCGCCTGAAGGACGTGCGTTACCTCGCTCCCTACGTGGGTCTCCACCGTCCCAAGGACTTCAAAAAGAAGTTCGGCGAGTTTATGAAGAAGGAATTCGGCGTGCCCGAAAAGGAGACCGCCGCCGCCGTGGAGGCTGGCTACGCCGCCTACCGCGCCTATAAGGACGAAGTTGTGCGCACGGGTCGCGAATACATCGAGGCCGCCCGCAAGGAAGGCCGCACCATTATCGTGCTGGCAGGCCGCCCCTACCATATCGACCCCGAAATAAACCACGGTATCGACGAGCTTATCAACTCCCTCGGCCTCGTTCTCATCACCGAGGACTGCGTCTGCGGCAATGTGGAAAAAGAGAGCCGCCGCGTCCTCAACCAGTGGACTTATCAGGCGCGTATGTACGATGCCGCCCGTTACGTCTGCACCCAGCCCGATATGCAGATGGTACAGCTGGTTTCCTTCGGCTGCGGTACCGACGCTATCACCACCGACGAGCTGCGCGACATCCTTGAAGATGGCGGCAAGCTCTACACCCCCATCAAGATAGACGATATAAACAATCTCGGAGCGGTTAAGATCCGCCTGAGAAGTCTTGTAGCCGCCGTTGAAGAACTCGGCGGGAATAAGTAAGGAGGCGGACTATGGCAAAGCTTGAATATGATAAGAACGGCCGCCTGCTTTTCACCAAGGAGATGAAGAAGGAGTATACCCTTCTTATCCCTCAAATGCTGCCTATCCACTTCGGTATGATGCGCATGTGTCTGCAGAAGCGCGGCTATAACTGCGTAACGCTGGATAATATGAACCAGCGCGCCATCGCGGATATCGGCCTGAAGTATGTTCATAACGATACCTGCTATCCCGCCCTGCTGGTCATCGGTCAGCTTATCGATGCCCTCAACAGCGGTAAGTACGATAAGGACAAAGTCGGCCTCTTCATAACCCAGACAGGCGGCGGCTGCCGCGCCTCCAACTATATCCACCTGCTGCGCAAGGCACTGAAAAAGGCGGATATGGAGCAGGTGCCCGTTATCTCCATCAACCTTTCCGGTCTGGAGAAGAACCCCGGCTTCAAAATGACTCTTCCTCTTATCCTGCAGCTGGTATTCTGCATAGTTTACGGCGATATCATCATGCTGCTGGCTAACCAGTGCCGACCCTATGAGGTGAATAAGGGCGAGACCGATGCCCTTGTGGCCCGGTGGGAAGAGCGTTTGGTAAAGGAATTTCAGAAGGGCGGCTTCAGCATGAAGAAGCTGCGCCGCAACTTCGACCTGATAGTTGCCGATTTCGCCAAGATCGAGCGAATCGTAACGCCCCGCCCCCGCGTAGGCGTAGTCGGCGAGATATATGTAAAATACTCGCCTCTCGGCAATAATAACCTTGAGCAGTTCCTGCAGGACGAGGGCGCTGAAGTTGTAGTTCCCGGTCTTGTAGACTTCGTAATATTCAAAATCTATAACCGCGATGCAGACGTTGACCTTTACGGCGGCATGAAGCTGAAGAAAATGGTCGTCGGCGCGCTGCAGAAGTACGTTGAGAAGTGCCAGCAGGCTATGATAGACGCCGTAAAGAAGTATCCTGAGTTCCGCCCGCCCTCTCCCTTTTCTCACCTTAAAGAGAAGGCAGCAGGCTATTTGGGCATGGGCAACAAGATGGGAGAAGGCTGGCTGCTTACAGCTGAAATGCTGGAACTCATCGAGGATGGCACCAATAACATCGTCTGCACTCAGCCTTTCGGCTGCCTGCCCAACCATATCGTTGGCAAGGGCATGATCCGACGCCTGAAGGACGATTATCCCAACTCCAATATAGTTGCCATCGACTATGACCCCGGCGCAACGAGGATAAATCAGGAAAACCGCATAAAGCTTATGCTTGCAAATGCGGGCCGCATGGAAAAAGCCAAGGCGGAAGAAAAGAACGAAATCACTGTCTGAGCCTTCGGCTGCGCCGAAAGGCGCAAAAGGAAGAATGAGCTATGATAGATAAGATAAGAATCAAAGGCGCAAAACAGAATAACCTGCAGGATCTTGACCTTGAAATACCCCGCGACA
>JAFYLI010000001.1 GCA_017537165.1 Oscillospiraceae bacterium
ACTTCGGAGATTCTTCGCTGCGCTCAGAATGACAAATCTTTAGCTTTTGCCTCTTTTGAGTCATTCGGCAAAGAAACGGCAGTTTTCGAGGGCGTCGATAACCTCGTCCTCAAGGTCTTCATCCATCTCTATCTGCAGGATCTTGCGTTCCATATCCGCTTCGATAATTTCGACATCTATGTCCTCAAGAGCCTCATATACGCGCTGAGCGCACTCCTTGCAGTGAACCTTGCTTTGGCAGGTCTGGCAATCGTAATAGGAAAGTTTATACTCGAAAAGCATTTTCTACATCCCTCCGAAAAAGCAGTATAACAGAACATTTATGATAATTCTACTCTCAAATTCCACAAACTTCATCATTTTGTCCTTTGACAAAACAGCTATATGCTGATACTATTCACATATAAAAAACTTTTCTGCGGAGGAAAACATGAAAGAATACGAACTCATTATAGAGTCTTACAACCCCTGCGGCGGCCGCGAGCACGGCAAGAAGGATCTCATGGAAATAGAGACCGATGATCCCGTTACCTTTGTTAAAAACCACGCTCAGGTAACCGAAGTCGAGGTTGTAACCGACGATGACGACGAGCTGCTCATCGAAGTCAACCAGTACGGCTACGTAAAAAGATATATGTTCACCGAGATATAACAGACAGCCTGCGGAAAGACCTTCCTTTCCGCAGGCTGTTGCGCTTTCATCCGTTTAAACATTCGACAAGGAGGAAAATACCATGAAAAAGAACCTGTTTAGAATACTTTGGATGATCGTTGCCATTATTCTCGCTGTAGGATCGCCCATGCTTATCTCAGAACTTAACCGCCCAAGCATAGAGGATTATTGGGAGGAAATTTATTATCCCGAAAATCTTATCATCCAAGAGGACAACGGTGCGGTATACAGATTTTATCATCTTATCAAACAGCGAGACTATGGTAAAGTTAATTGCGGTTCTATAAATGCTCTGTCTTCGTGGCCACTGGCCGAGCCGTATGTAGGCGAGGTTTGCTCAATGACGCCTACAAAGGATGTTTTTAAGCAGGATGAACCTGTAATACTGCATATAAAAAGCAATATCGACCAAGAACTTGACTTTGACACCTATAAGCTTTATGTATTGATAGACGGCACATGGCATTATGTCTTTTCCGGCGGTTGGGGCGCCGGTGGTCAGGCCGCTTTAAGCCTGCCGCCATTATTTGACAACAATTTAGGTATTGACTTTATCCGTGACTTTCGCACTCCGATTTATAAACCCGAAACAGGCACATACGGCTACGGTAATTGCGATAAGTTTACACTTTGGCCCGGTCATTACCGCGTAAGTATAACATTTTCAGATTTTATTTCCCCCGGCAAATTCAATAATTATCCTTTAAGTGTAGAATTTGACATAGCCGGGTCAAGATTATACACAAAGGATCCCGCCGACATCGAGCCAACTCATCCGCTGATGGACTATTGGATAGAGCTTTTCGGTTCAAACAGTATCGGCAGGCATCTTTCTTCCGGCGATTATTATTTAATATCTCATGGCAGCAACGATGTATTTTCTCTTGAGCACAATCCCGATCTTCACGGCGTTGAACTTTTCCCCGCTACCACCGACAAGGACACCTATTCTCCCGGCGAAACTATTAATATAACCATCCACAATGACAGCGGCGCTCCTTTCCGCATGGATGCGGGCGACTACTGTATTGATTATCTTCTTAACGGTGAATGGTATACTATCCGCCCGGGCGAATACAGCGTTGGTCTGCTTTTTGACGATTTACAGATAATCGAGCCGGATGAAGAGGTAACAATATCCGTAACTCCGGAGAATCTCCGCCAATATCCCAAGGTCGCACTTGACCAGGGAACAAATCGATATGAGCCTATAGAAGACGAACCCATAATACTGCGCCCGGGCCGCTACCGATTTGCCTTGAGTATTCAGAAAGACGCCGATTTTGATCATTTGGCAAATTCCCCCGAATATCTCGTTGGCTGCGAATTTGAAATTGAATAAATCAAAGAGGGAGCAAACGCTCCCTCTTTTAATCTTCTTTAGGCTGATACTTCTTTCCGAAGGGTGTGGCGGCGAGGCCGCCTTTGCCGGTTTCACGCAGGGTGTGGGGCAGGGACTCGCCTACTTCGCGCATAGCGTCTATAACCTGATCGGGAGGCACACGGCTGGATATACCCGCCATAGCCATCTGTGCCGCGGAAACGGCGTCCATAGAGCCGATAACGTTTCTCTTTACGCAGGGCACCTCAACGAGGCCGCCCACGGGGTCACAGACAAGACCCAGCAGATTTTTTACAGCCATTGCGCAGGCATGAGCCATCTGCTCGGGCGTTCCGCCCATAAGCTGCACCAGCGCAGGTGCCGCCATGGCCGCAGCCGAGCCTATCTCAGCCTGACAGCCGCCCTCTGCGCCCGAAATGGATGCTCTGTTGGCGATTATCATACCAAAACCCGCTGCAACGTAAAGCGCGCGGATAAGCTCTTCCTTTTCAGCCCCGAAATGGCGCTGATATGCCAGCAGCACAGCAGGCAGAACGCCGCAGGCGCCCGCCGTGGGCGCGGCAACGATACGCTTCATGCAGGCATTGCATTCGCCCATACGCAGCGCACCTGCCATAACGTCGCTTATGAAATCGCCGCAAAGAGTTTTGCCGCCATTCATATACTCCATCATTTTTCCGCCGTCGCCGCCAACAAGGCCACTGGCAGAACGTTCCTCTGCCCGATAGCTTGCATCTGCGGAAATCATGGCATCCAGCAGACGGTTCATCTTGGCAAGGGATGTTTCTTCGTCTATACCCTGCTGCTCACAGTCGGAGCGCATCATATTTTCCCAAATAGGCAGCCCGCTTACACGGTTATCCTCAAGCATCTGTTCAATGGAAGAAAACTCTATCATACTGCTCCCTCCAAACTGTAACGGGTAACCTGAATTATTCCGGGCAGAGCACGGATCTCGTCCACAGTGCTCAGGTACACCTCTTGATCGCATTCTATGACCATAACGGCATCACCGCCGCGTCCGCCGCGGCTGAGCTGCAGCGTTGCTACGTTGATATTATGCTCCGCAAGAACCGCGGTAACTCTGCTTACGCAGCCGGGCTGGTCATTATTCTGCACCAGCAGGGTGGGCAGTTCTCCGCTGAAGGCGGTGCGCAGTCCGTCCACGGAGAAAACCTCTATTCTGCCGCCGCCGAGAGAAGACGCGCCCATTTCCATTCTGCGTCCGTCTTCGGCTTCCATAGTGATAAGCACACTGTTGGGATGCACGTCGCGCAGGGTGCGGGTTTCAAAAGAGAAACTCATTCCCGCCTGCTCTGCGAGAGCATAGCTGTTGGGCACATCGGGATCATCGGGCGCAAGACCCAGCAGGCCCGCAATAAGAGCCTGATAAGTTCCGTGGCCTGCTCCCGTGGACGCAAAAGAGCCATGGAGATAAAGTCGGGCAGTTTTAGGCTGCTGACCGAACAGAGCGCGGGCCATGCTGCCTATACGCACAGCACCCGCTGTATGTGAGCTGGACGGCCCTACCATGATGGGGCCGAGAATATCAAATAAGTTCATGGGTATTCCCCCTTTGCTCCCATTATACAATATTCCTGCCATTAAAAAAAGCTATTTTTTATGGAAGTTTCCGCACTATGCGGCATAAAGACCGCCACCAAAAATCACGGTGGCGGTCCTGCATATAAGTTTTAAATCTGCGTTGTGGTGCAGTTTGCTCGCAGCTGCTCCTGCATATCGTCAAGGTGCTCCTTTGTCCACAGAGCCATTGCGCCGCCCGTATGGAGGAACATTGCGCTCTCGCCGTCCTTAACGAATTCGCCCTGCTTTACGATATCAAGGAAACCGCGGAATGCCTTACCCGTATAGGTAGGATCCAGCATGATACCCTCGTTCTTTGCAAGGGTGATGATAGCCTCGCGGGTAAGGGGATCGGGCTTATTGTAGGCTTCGCCGGAATAGGGAGCATCGTCGGGGCCCCATGCTATCTTTACGTCATCGGCGGTTATCTCAACGCCCATACCGTAAGTCTTGCTTACCTCGTTTACGAAATTAACCACGTCGGCGATCTTCTTCTCTCTCTGCTCGGGAGCAACGGGCACGGCTATAACGTCAAAGGGCGCATTAAAATACTTTGCGCCAAGCAGCATACCGCCGTAGGTACCCATGGAGCCAACGGTGCAGATAACGTGGTCAATCTTTATCTGCTGCTCTTCCATCTGCTGCATGATTTCCTTAACGCTCATCACGTAGCCAACTGCGCCCAGAGGGTTGGAGCCGCCGCCGGGGATATTATAGACCTTGTCGCCCTGAGCTTCGTACTTTGCGGTTACCTCCTTCATTACATCCATGATTTTTGCAGGGTTGGACACGAAGTAAATATCCGCGCCCATCATGGCATCGAGGTTAAGGTTACCTGAAAGGTAGCCGGTGTCCGCGCCCATAAGCACGAGGATAGGCTTAAGACCCAGTTTGACAGCAGCACCCACGGTGGTACGGCCGTGGTTAGTCTGGGTGCCGCCGATGGTCATAACGGCTGTGCAGCCGGTATCAAGAGCCTCCTGCATCAGATATTCAAGTTTTCTGGTCTTATTGCCGCCGAAGGCAGGGCCGGTGCTGTCATCGCGCTTGATGAAAAGCTCGCCCTTGCCCATAAGCTTCGTCATATTCTCCATTTTCTCCAGAGGAGTGGGATAGTTGCCCAGCTTTACTTTTTTAAGATTCTCTATGCTCATATTCGTCACCTTTCCGAATTTTATTTACCTATGTTTATTTCTGCCTAACTGCTCGATGAAGCAACAGAAGCTCAACTATCAGCGTAAGCGTAATAAACCCGCCCACCACCGAAAAGTATCTGACACCAAGTACCAGCGGGCCAAGGGACATCACTGCCGCCACGTATAAAATATTCCTTGCCTTGGCTGCCACGCGAATATTGCCCTTTACGCAATAAATCGCGACCAGCAAAAACACAAGGCAGGAGATTATCGCCGCAATAAAAGGAGCGAAGTTTGCATATCCGAAGGGCATCAAATCGAAATAGGAGTAGAGTTCGCGAAAATGCCCTATTGATCCGTCCGTTGCGGGCCGCGCAAAATTGAGCACAGCGCCGTAAGGCAGGATCTCCAAAATCAGCGTGATTATCGGGAGTATCAGATACAAAAATCTCTTTTTCACATCGCAGCCTCCTTCACCGATTTGCGCACTTGCTTACTCTTTTTCGTCCTCGTCTTTTTCAGCAGTGTCGCTCTTTTCTTTCCGATGCTGCGCATCAACAACCGCGCCTAAACACACACCTGCGCACAGACCGATACACATACCTATAGGAATATGTCCGACTGCCGAGCCTATGGCCAGACCCACGGAAATGCCAATGCTCATAAAAATCGGCAGATAGTGAACTTTATTGTCTTGTTCGTTATTGTTTTTCATTTTAATTTCCCCCGTTTATCCACTTCTTGGACCACGCAAACAAGCTTTCGGACATTGACACAAAATCAACCGCTCCGCCGTTTTTAAGTTCCAACAACGTATCAACAATGCCTTGCTCATCGGAATCTGCAAGCAAAAGCAGCTCCTTTTGATGCTTGACATAAGTGCCCGTCTGCTTAAAAACGATTGCCTGAACAACGAAAGATGCTGATTTATATAGCCCCCGCAAAATATCTTCATCTTTTTCATGAAGCATATTGTGAACGCATCCATGGTATATATTGCAGGTACCGATTTTGATAGCTCTGCTCACCGCTTCTTCATCAAGAACCGACATCACTTCATCAAGGCTGCCTTTTATCGGGTCG
>JAFYLI010000140.1 GCA_017537165.1 Oscillospiraceae bacterium
GAAAGCTGTACGAAGTATGCGCTGAAGCCACCGATACGAACGATGAGATCGTCGTGCTTCTCAGGCTCTACCTTGGCTTCCTTAAGCTGTTCGGAGTCAACGATGTTGTACTGGATGTGAGAGCCGCCTTCGCTCATGTAGGTGTTGGTGTATGCGATGAGCTTGTCGATGCTATCCTCACTGTTGAGAATGGAAGCAGAGAACTTCTGGTTGAGAACTGCGGCGTAGCAGACGGAGTTGAAGTCTGCTGTGCAGGCGGAAGCGAGAACTGCGGTGGGGCCGTTGGTGTCGGCGCCGCGCATGGGGGAGAGAGAACCGTCGTTCAGAGGCTCCAGAGCCTTTCTGCCGTTGGGCAGAGCGCCTACACCGAGACCGCCGAAGTAGTGCCAGGAAAGACCCTCGCGGGAGATCATGTAGCGGGGGAAGGGAGCGTTGTCATAGGAGTGAATGATAGCAGCGGAGTCGATGCTGACGCGCTTTACCAGCTCGTCAACCTCTTCAATGCCGTTGCCGTACTTGGGCAGGTTGAGGCAGATCTGGCGGAAGGCCTCGCCGCCTTCGCACTCGAAGTTAGAGTCAAGATAGGTCATCAGCTGATCCATGGTGTAGCGGCCACTCTTGTAAACCAGCTCATTGATAGCCATAAGAGAGTCTGCGACGTCGGTGATGGCGCGGTCGGACATGCCGAAGAGAGAGTAATCGGGATGAGCGATCATTACGTCCTGACCGAGCTTCATGCTTGCTTCAATGCTGAGAGTGGAAAGCAGGGGAGTTCTGTAATACAGACCCTGAGTATCGCGGGCGATGCCGCCGAGCCACATTACGCGATGGCTGAGATACTTGTGCTGCTTGAGGAATGCATCGTAGAGCATTTCAAAGGTGGTGAAGGTTCTGGGATCACCGGTAGCTACGCCGGTCTGTTTGCCGTTGATGTCATAACCGTTGTGCAGAGCCATGTGGAGCATACCTGCAAGGTTAACTGCCGCAACGCCTTCTGCGCCGTAGTGCTCGGCGCGGGTGGGGATGCAGGGATATACGCAGCCGAGGCCGCCCCATTCAACTGCTTCGTCAAAGGGGATGCCGTCGCGTACGTAGCTGGCGATAAGAACTTCGTCGTTTTCAAAGAGGGGGATGCCGCCGCGGGTCTCCATATTGGTTCGGATAGCCTTTCTCATCATCCACTCGGGGAGCTTGCTGTTCCAGCGCAGACCGACGGTGGGAGAGGAGAGCTGCAGCTTGCCTACGAGGTGCAGGAAGAGATAGCTGAGCTCGTTGGAGCAGTCTTCATTGTGTCTGTTGAGACCGCAGAGCATAACGTTGTTGATACCGAAGTTGATCTGATGGGATTCCTTCTGAGTGGAGTTGGAAACCATAGTCTGGGTGCCCCAACGGCCGATAAGGTCAGCCAGCTGAGAGGCCATTTCTTCAAGAGCTACGCCGTTTTCGTAGTCATTGATAAAGTACTGATAGAGGTACTGGTCGCCGCGGCCCCAGTGGGAGTTGTTCTGAGAGGGGTTCTCCATCATCTTGGCAAGGTTGCAGAACTGCATGGACTGCAGAGCTTCGTGGAAGCTACGTGCGGGATTTTCGGGAACGTAGCGGCATACGGTTGCTATCTTCTCAAGCTTTGCCTTGCGTGCGGGGTCGGTTGCGGCAGCAGCCATATCCTCGGCCAGCTGAGCGTAACGGTTAGCGTGGCGGATAGCGGCTTCAAGAACGATAATGGCACTCTGCCAGAAGTAAATCTTGTTTACGTCGCGGCCGCGCTGCTCGATGTAACGGTCGATGTTTGCCTTAGCCTCGTTTATGTAGCCGCGCAGACCTACACGGAGGATCTTGCCCCAGTTCATAATGGAGGTGGACTGAGCGGTGATGCCTGCGTCAATGCCGGGGTCCTTGAGCTTTGCTGCTTCAGCATCCTTTACCCAATCGCCAACGAGAGCTTCCCATGCCTTGTGGGTCATCTCGGGGAAAGTCTTGCCGCGGAAGGTGTTTACGCTTTCACGGAGAATGCGGATATCTTCTGCGTCTGCAGCGGCTTCTGCGTCCATGGTGGCACTGATGGAACCCTTGTCGCTCCAAATGTCGGGGATGTAGTCGCCGCAGGTGTCGATGGCGGTGGCGCAGCCGATAACACCGGGAGTGGGGCGGCCAACGATTTCATCGAAATCGTGAATCTTTATCTCAATATTGTCAAGGACACAGGCCAGCAGCTTGGCGCGGCGAATCTGAATATCTTCGCCATCGGTCTCCTTCCAGGACTTGACGGTCCAACGCTCGCGGTCAGCGTATACTTTGTAGCCGGCGGCGCGCATAGCTTCACGCCAGGCAAGGTTGTTTTCGCTCAGGCCAAGTGCCTCGATTTTGTCAAGAAGGGTCTGGTCAACTTTGTTCTTCATGGTGCATCTCCTTTAATAACGATATCTTCTTATGGGATTTGGTCTTATTCTTATTCCGGATACTATACCGATGGCGGCGAAGCAGGATATTATGGAGGAGCCGCCGTAACTTATGAAGGGAATGGTAAGGCCGATAACGGGGGTGAGCCCAAGGCACATACCGATATTTTCAAAGGTCTGGAAACCCAGCATTGCCGCCATGCCGCAGCATATGACGGTGTTCATATAGTTGTTGGACTTCAGGCCGATGTATACGCAGCGGATTATTACCGTCAACAGCAGAGCGATTATGAGCAGGCAGCCGATAGCGCCGAACTCTTCGCCTGCAACGGAGAAGATGAAGTCGGTGTGCTTGGCGAAAAGAGCGTCAGACTGGGATTGAGTGCCCTGCATGAAGCCTTGACCCCAGAAACCGCCGGAAGCAAGTGCAACTTTGCTGTGATTTACCTGCCATGTTATGCCGAGACCTGTGGGGTCTACGGTGTCGGGGAAGTAGGGGGCTATGATTCGAGCTTTCTGGTAATCGCTGAGGAAATTGTTCCACGCAAAGGGGGAAACCGCTGCAACGGCGCCTATTCCCAGTAGGAACCAAATGATGCGTACGCCGCCCGCAAAGCACATAACGATAAAAATGGCGATGAATATAAGGGCGGAGCCAAGGTCGGAAGAGGTTATGATTATCAACGCAAACATGAACAGCAGATGGATGACCAGCTGGATCATGGAAATAGGCGAACTGATGCCTCTGTTTGAATTATGCAGGAAGCTCATCTGCTTTGCAAAAAGCAGTGTAAAGGTTATCTTTACAAGCTCCGTGGGCTGAATACCGATGCCGCCGAAGCGGAACCAGCTTCGGTTACCCGTGCCGCCCTCTTCACCCCATATGAACAGTGCGGCGATTATGAGGACGTTGAATGCCAGCAGTATTGGCCATTTCTGCGTAATTATGTCGATATCGATTATGGATAGAATAACGAACAGTACTATGCCTATCAAAATTGAGGCAAGCTGAACGTAAATATAGCTGTTGCTTTCGTAGCTGCGGGTGGAACTGTATATGAGCACCATGCCTATCGCAGAGAGCAGAAGGCAGACCGTCAGCAGGAATATATCAGCGGTTTTGAAGAAATCGCGGACAGCGATATATACAGGTTTGAGTTTAGCTTTCAAAATAATATCCCCGTTATTTCAAGTGAGTTTGTCATACATAACTACTATATCACGAATATCTTAGGTTTTCAATTTTAATGTTTACTTAGCTTAGAAAAAATGGTAAGATATATAAAATCACAATGGATAAGTATGTCGATTGAGGTGCATAGCCCTTGAAGATAATAACAAAAAGCGAAAAAGAAACTCAGGAAGCGGGTGCCGAACTGGTGAAAACCTTGGCTCCCGGCAGTGTTGTTGCCATGTACGGCGACCTTGGCGCGGGCAAAACCGCCTTTGTGCGAGGCATGACCCGTGGCCTCGGAATAAACTTTCCCGTGTCCAGCCCTACCTTCAATGTGGTCAACGAATACCCGGGTGAAGTGCCCATGTTCCACTTTGATATGTACCGACTTGGTTCGGCAGACGAACTTTTCGATATAGGTTGGGATGATTATCTTGAGCGCGGTGGTATCTGCGCTGTTGAGTGGAGCGAGAACGTTGAGGAAGCCTTTGAGCCGGGAACGGTAAAGGTAACTATCAGCAAGCTGGGTGACAGTGAGCGAGAGATAACGGTGGAGGTAATGGAGTGATGAAAAAGCTGAGAATACTTGCCCTTGAATCCTCTGCAAAGGCCGCATCATGCGCCATCACCGAGGACGGAAAGTTGCTGGCATCCTATTACCAGAATAACGGACTTACCCACAGCAGAACCCTGCTGCCTATGGCGGAATCACTGCTGCAAAGCTGCGGCCTTAAAATGTCAGACATTGACCTTATTGCCGTAGCAAAGGGGCCCGGATCATTCACCGGTATACGTATAGGTGTCGCTGCTGCCAAAGGCCTTATGTGGGGAGCTGAAAGACCCGGCGTGGGTGTGTCCACGCTTGAAGCTATGGCGTGGAACTGTTCATGCATGGAGGGCAGCGTAATTTGCGCGGCAATGGATGCCCGCCGCAATCAGATTTACAATGCTCTGTTCGAAATAAAAGACGGAGTGCCCCAAAGACTTTGCGAAGATCGCGCGATAGCAATTTCCGAACTGGCGGAGGAACTGAAAAAATCGGGAAAATCCGTATTTGTTGTTGGAGATGGCGCGCAGTTGTGTTATAATACTTTGAATTACGAAAATATCCCTTGTACCCTTGCTCCGGAGAATATGCGTTTCCAGAACGCTTGTGGAGTGGCCATGGCTGCGGCTGCTATATCCGAGGGCGAGTGGGGCGATGTGGAACCCGTATATCTGCGTCTTTCTCAGGCAGAACGTGAACGGCTTGAAAGAGAAAAGAAGAGCGAAATATAATTTGAACTTATATACAAAGGAGATATGAACAATGGGTCAGCTTTATGTAATGAACCATCCGCTTATCCTGCACAAGCTCTCTATCATCAGAGAAAAAGATACCAGTGTTAAGGAATTCAGAGAGATCATATCCGAGATAGCCAGCCTTATGTGTTACGAGGCTACCCGTGACCTCCCTGTAGAGGACGTAGTTATAGAAACTCCTCTGGCTAAGGCTACCGTAAAGCGCCTTGCAGGCAAGAAGCTTGCTATCGTGCCTATCCTGCGCGCAGGTCTGGGCATGGTAGACGGTGTTATTGAGCTTATCCCCAACGCCAAGATCGGTCATATCGGTCTCTACCGCGATCCCGAGACTCTTATGCCCGTTGAATATTACTGCAAGCTGCCCAATGATATCGGAGAGCGCGACGTATTCGTTCTCGATCCCATGCTGGCTACCGGCGGCAGTGCTGAGGCTGCTATAACCTTTATCAAGCAGCGCGGCTGCAGATCTATTCGCCTGATGAACATTATCGCTGCTCCCGAAGGCGTAAAGAAGATTCAGGAAGCACATCCCGATGTTGACATCTATACTGCCGCTCTCGATGATTGCCTCAATGACCATGGCTATATCGTGCCCGGTCTCGGCGACGCAGGCGACAGAATTTTCGGCACCAAGTAAAATATATAAAGGCAAAATACTGTTTACGGCCATGTCGGGGGATATGGCCGTAAACTGACGTATGTGTGGTGAGTAAGCATGATAGATATTGCGGTAAAAGGTATCGTAAAGGCCTTTGAAGTTGATAAAAATATTCTCGACGGCATAAGCTTTGAGGTAAACGAGGGCGAGCGTGTAGGTCTTCTGGGTAAGAACGGCGCGGGTAAAACCACCCTTTTCAAGGTGATAGTGGGTGAGCTTGACTCCGATGAGGGCGAGGTTGTCCTCGGAACGGGTAAGCGCGCGGGCCTCATATCCCAGATACCCGTATATCCTCCCGAATATACCACAGAGGACGTGCTTAAAACCGCTCATAACGCGGTGTTCGCCATAAGAGCAAAGATGGAGCGCATCGAACAGCAGATGTCTGCTGGCGAGGATTACGATGCCCGCGAGTATGACAGACTCTCTGCGGAGTTTGAGCGCCTTGGCGGCTACGATGTGGATTTCGAGCGGGATAAGGTTGCCAACGGCCTTGATATTCCTGCCGATATGCGTGCCCGTCTGTTCTCTCAGCTCAGCGGCGGCGAAAAGACCCGCGTCAATCTTGCAAGACTCATTCTTGAAAATACGGATATCCTCCTGCTTGACGAGCCTACCAACCATCTTGACCTGCATGCGACCGAATGGCTGGAAGAATATCTTACGAAGTTTAAAGGTACTGTCCTTACCATCTCCCATGACCGTTATTTCCTCGATAAAGTAGTTACCCGCGTTGTGGAAATAGTTAACGGAAAAGCCGAATTTTACAGCGGCAACTACAGCTTCTACGTTGACGAAAAAGAGGCCCGCTATGAAGAGCAGCTGAGAAAGTATGAGAAGGAGCAGGCAAAGATAGCTCAGCTTGAAAAGTCTGCCGAGCAGCTGCGCGTTTGGGCATTTCAGGGTATGGACAAGACTTTCAAACGTGCCAAGTCCATGGAAAAGCGTATAGAGCGCATGCGCCAGACCGAGCGACCCCGCAAGGAAAAAGCCATGAAGGCACGCTTCGGTGAGCGCGAGTTCAACAGTGACGAACTGTTTTCCATCAAGGGTCTGAAGAAGAGCTTTGGCAGCAAGGTAATTCTCAACGGCGTAGAATTGGAGGTTGCGGGCGGCGAGCGAATTGCGCTCATCGGTGATAACGGTACCGGAAAGTCTACCTTCATCAATATGCTCATGGGCAGGGAGAAGCCCGACGAAGGATTCATAAAGATGGGGCCTGCCGCCAAGGGAGCCTACCTTGAGCAGCAGGTGCGCTTTGACCATCCCGAGCGTAGCGTGCTGGATACTATGCTCTACGAAACCAACTGTAGCACGCAGGCGGCACGCGACCGCCTTGGCGCATTCAAGTTTGTCGGCGAAGACGTATTCAAACCCGTATGGGCACTTTCAGGCGGCGAACTCAGCCGACTGCGTCTTTGCATCCTCATGCGTGAGGATATAAACTTCCTTGTGCTTGACGAACCTACCAACCACTTGGATATTGCGTCCCGCGAATGGATAGAGGAAGCGCTGGAGGATTATAACGAGGCGCTGCTCTTCGTTTCCCATGACAGATATTTCATCACCCGTTTTGCCGAGCGTATATGGGAACTTTCCGACGGCGGTATTACCGACTTCCGCGGCGGCTTTGAACAGTATAAGGCGTTTAAGGCGCGTATGCAGAAGCAGGAGCAGGTGAAGAAAGAAACCAAGCGTAAAGAAGAAAAGAAACCCAAACCCCAAAGTACCGAAAAGAAGATCGCATCGCTGGAAAAGAAGATAAGCGCTGCGGAAGCTGATATAAAGCGCATAGACGGCGAAATAGAGATTTATGCCGCCGATTATGAGAAGCTCAACGAGCTGTTTGAAGAAAAGAGCAAAGCAGAAGCTGCCCTTGAGGCTCTTTATGAAGAATGGGCAGAGCTGGCAGAGTAAAATCTTTCCTCTGCAGTTGACGGGAAGTCAGCTCGGTGCTACAATTATTAATTGATTTTTAGATATCAGGGAGCGCGTATATGCTGGACAAACTCAGGCTTGTTAGCGAAAAATACGAGGAACTGGAGCAGAAAATGGCCAGTCCCGAGTTTTATAATGACCCTGTCGCCGTGGGTAAGTTGGCACGGGAGCAGAAGGAGCTTGCGCCCATAGTGGAGGCATATCGGGAATATGCACGCCTTGAGAAAAATGCTGCAGAGGCGCTTGAACTGATAGAGTCCGAAAGCGATCCCGAACTGCGGGAAATGGCTCAGGAGGAATATAAATCCGCAGGGGAAGCCATGGAGGATCTGCGAGAGAAAATCAAGGTTATGCTCCTGCCCAAGGATCCCAACGACAGCCGCAACGTTATCGTTGAAATTCGAGGCGGTGCAGGCGGAGATGAAGCGGCTCTTTTTGCAGGCTCTCTCTACAGAATGTATTCCATGTACGCCGAAAAGCGCGGCTGGAAAACCGAGATCACGAATCTCAATGAAACAGAGCTTGGCGGTATAAAAGAAGTTGTTTTCATTATCGAAGGTGAGGGAGCATTCTCACGCCTGAAGTTTGAAAGCGGAGTCCATCGCGTCCAGCGTGTGCCCGATACGGAAACAAGCGGACGCATCCATACATCCACCGTAACCGTTGCGGTATTGCCCGAAGCGGAGGATGTTGAACTTGAAATAAATCCGAGCGACCTGCAGATAGATACCTACCGATCCTCGGGTGCGGGTGGTCAGCACGTAAATAAGACGGAAAGCGCTATCCGCATTACCCACTTGCCTACGGGCCTTGTTGTGGAATGTCAGGATGAGCGAAGCCAATATAAAAACAAAGACAGAGCGATGAAAATTCTTCGTTCCAAACTCTATGAGATGGAGCAGGAGAAGCAGAATGCCGAGATCGCTGCCCAGCGTAAGAGTCAGGTAGGAACGGGTATGCGTAACGAGCGCATCCGCACCTATAATTTCCCCCAGGGCCGCGTTACCGACCATCGCATAGGAATTACACTGTATAAAATAGACAACATAATGAACGGCGATATTGACGAGATAATCGATGCCCTCGTCACCGCCGATCAGGCAGAAAAGCTCAGAATGAGCGAGGAAGGCTGAAAGTGAATACTGAATATCTTTCGGTAAAAAATGCCGCAGGCGAGGATGAACTTCGCCGTGCTGCAGAAATAATACGCGCAGGCGGTCTTGTGGCCATCCCTACGGAAACAGTCTATGGTCTTGGCGCATCAGCGCTTATAGACGAGGCCGTAGCGAGAATATTTGAAGTGAAGGGCAGACCTCAGGATAACCCGCTGATAATCCA
>JAFYLI010000141.1 GCA_017537165.1 Oscillospiraceae bacterium
AGGTTCCGGAGCCGGTGCAGCCACCGGCAAGAAGCCCGGAATAAAGGGCGTTACCACAACGCTGGACTTTATTGATTTCGGCAGTGAAAATTACTACGAAGAAGACAAAGCCAAAACCAGAGCGGAGCGCAAGAAGCTCCCTGAAAACATCACCAGCCAGCAGCTTTACAAGGATATCCTCCGTATAGCCTGGCCCTCCCTCATCGAACTGTTCCTCTCCTCCCTCGTAAACATGGTGGATACGATGATGGTTGGCCGTATCGTCGGTACCGAGGCTCTGTCCGCCGTTGGTCTGGCCACCCAGCCCAAGTTCATATTCATGAGTATGATGATGGCTCTCAATACCGGTGCCACGGCGCTGGTTGCCCGAGCCCGAGGCGCAAATGATCAGGAAAAAGCCAATGCAATACTCCGTCAGGCCCTTGTATTCGGCCTATTCATTACCGTGATTTGCGCAATCGTCGGTACTATCTCAGCAAGGTCCCTCGTTGTATTTATGGCAAACGGCGGTATGCCCGAAAGCATTATCAAAGAAGCTACCACTTATCTGCAGATCCAGATGATAGGCTTCCCCACGGGTGCACTGGCCTTCTGCATAACGGCAACGCTACGAGGTACGGGCAACACGAAACCCGCGATGGTATACAACATCATTGCAAACCTCGTGAACATCTGCCTAAACTGGCTGCTTATCGGCGGACACCTTGGCTTCCCCGCAATGGGCGTAGCCGGTGCTTCTCTCGCCACGGTTATCGGTCAGGCTGTCGGCACAGTTCTCGCCTTTGCCTGTGTTCTCTCCGGTAAATATTATCTCCGACTGCGCATCACTTGGAAGACCCTTTTCAAGTTTGACAAGGACATTCTCAGCGGTTTTGTAGTAGTTGGTTTCCCCGCAATGATCGAGCAGCTCATTATGCGCGTCGGCGTTATCATCTTCACCCGCATGATAGCAGGTCTCGGCCCCGTCGACTACTCCACCCATCAGGTCTGTTTGAACATACAGTCCATGTCCTTCATGCTCGGTCAGGCGTTTGCTACGGCGGCAACCTCGCTGGTCGGCCAGAGTTTGGGTAAGCGCAGACTCGATATGGCTCACCACTATGCAAACTGCAACCAAAAGCTGGGCGCGTTGGTTGCCTGCCTGCTGGGTATACTGATGATCATATTCAGACGTTACCTGGTAATGCTCTACTCCACCGACCTTGCGGTTATCGAGCGCGGCGCAACGATACTCTTCTTCGTTGCTTTCCTGCAGCCCGTTCAGTCCGGTCAGTTCATCACCGGCGGTGTTCTCCGCGGCGCGGGCGACACCAAGGTTGTTGCGGTTTATATGCTCATCACCGTTGTTATTATCCGTACCGTAATGTGCTATATTCTGGTTACCATCTGCCATCTCGGCATCGTTGGCGCATGGCTCGCCCAGTGCTCCGACCAGATCGCAAGAACTTCTCTCTTCATTTGGCGCTACAATCGCGGCCACTGGAAGAAGATCAAGCTTCTCAGCTAAATTCAAAATGCACTGTCCGTTTTGGACAGTGCATTTTTCTTGTTCTTTCGGCGGGTATAATATATAATACACCTATAAGGAGGTGGTTTCTTGGCCCAGATAAGCGTTAATAATCTCACATTCTGCTATGACGGCAGCTATGACAACATATTTGAAAACGTGTCCTTCAACATCGACACCTCATGGAAGCTGGGTTTTTGCGGCAGAAACGGCCGCGGCAAGACCACCTTTATGAAGCTGCTTATGGGCGAATATGAGTACAGCGGCAGCATCAGTGCAAGCGTCGATTTTGAGTACTTCCCTACCGCCGTTGATGACCCCTCCCGCCTTACTATCGAAGTTGTGGACGGCGATTACCCACAATGGGAGCTTTACCGCGAGCTTTCTCTGCTGGCGGTAGACGAAGAGGTACTGTATCGCCCCTTTGAAACACTCTCCAACGGAGAGCAGACGAAGGTACTGCTGGCATCGCTGTTCCTGCGGGAAAACAGCTTTCTGCTCATAGACGAGCCGACCAACCATCTCGACATGGAAGCCCGCGCCATTGTGGCGAAATATCTCAACGGCAAGTCGGGCTTCATTTTGGTCTCTCATGACCGAGCCTTCCTTGATGCCTGCACAGACCACACCCTTTCCATAAACAAGACCAATATCGAAGTGGTTTCGGGTAGCTTTTCCTCATGGTACTACAATAAGCAGCTGCAGGACAACTATGAGCTGGCTGAAAACGAGCGTTTGAAAAAGGACATACGCCGTTTGGGTGCTGCCGCCCGCGAAAAAGCCGCATGGTCTGACAAGGTGGAAAAAAGCAAGGTCGGCGCTTATGACAAAGGTTACGTTGGGCATCAGGCCGCCAAGATGATGAAGCGCTCAAAGAGCATAGAAAGCCGACAGAATGCAGCTATTCAGGAAAAAGAAAAGCTGCTGAAAAACATAGAGGAAGCCGAAAACCTCAAGCTGCATCCCCTGCAGTTTCATTCCCGCCGCCTTGCCGAATTGGACAGAGTTTCAATCAGCTACGGAGATAAAACCGTGTGCGAAAATCTCTCCTTCGTAATCGAGCAGGGCGACCGCATAGCGCTGCGCGGACGCAACGGCTGCGGCAAGTCCAGCGTTATAAAGCTCATCTGCGGCGAAAACACAGCCACAAGCGGCGATGTCTTTGTAGCAAAGGGATTGACGATTTCCTACGTTCAGCAGGATGCATCCAAGCTCAGCGGCCCCCTCTCCCGTTTTGAAGAGGAAAGCGGCATAGATGTAAGTCTGTTCCGCGCCATACTCCGCAAGTTGGATTTCTCCCGTGTCCAGTTCGAAAAGGACATCGGCAGCTACAGCGCGGGGCAGAAGAAAAAGCTGCTCATCGCCCGCTCTCTCTGCCGTCAGGCACACCTTTACATCTGGGACGAGCCCCTGAACTATATTGATATCCTTTCACGAATGCAGATAGAGGAACTTATAAAGGAATACGAGCCTACCCTGCTGTTTGTTGAACACGACCGCGTATTCTGCGATAATATCGCAACGAAGATAGTTGAAATGTGATTCAGAAAAGGAGGATAACATGAAACTTATGACAAAGTTATTGATGTGCGCTGCGATCATCATAGTCCTTGCTTACGTTCTTTTCGGCACATTCCCCCAATTCGAAAACGACTCCGTAAAGGGTACATATTACCGCGCTGACGGCTCAGCAGTTGTCAAGGACGGCGAGGTAAAAATGGATCTTATCGTTCGCAGGCGAGTTCTTAGAAAAGATAACTGTATAGGTTATCTATTTCTCCGTGAGCCAAATACACTTTGGTTGGATCACACAGCTCTCGAAACAATGATCAGCGGGTCGTACATTAAGGCTACACTCTCCCCGTCTATCAATGTAAAAACAAACGGATTTGAAACACGTAAACTGCACCTTCTGCACATCGACAGCTTTTTAGCCGACACAAAAGGCGGTGACTATTCCGCACTGCTTGATAACTCCGCAATATTTGTCAGCCCGGATTTTGAGACTATATTCATTTATCACGATGGTGGAGCCGGGTTCTTCACATCTGAGGACATGACCATCGATGAAACAGCCGCATATATAACCGAACTGGTAAAGTATTTCGACTATCAGCCTCATAAGACTAAAGCAGATACAAAAGCCGACTTCTCCCTCGGGTGAAGTCGGCTTTCTATTTACACACTATGCCACAGCAGGCGGTTATCTTCGATAATTACTTCCACTTTGCCCTCGCCCAGCAGCCATGCAAGGTAGGAGCGCACGCTGCTGCCCACAAGAGCGTACTGCTGGAAGTTCATAACCATGGAATATGCATCGAAAACTTTTTTAAGTATCTCTTCGGAAGTAAGTTTTTCTTTGCAAATCTCAAGGAGCATATCTGCCACTTCATATACGCAGCGGCGGTTTATATCCGCCAGCTCCGCCATGCTTTCGCAGACCTCTGCGTGGGAGGGCACGAAGCGCTTGGCTTCGTAATTCTCAATCAAATCCAGCGTTTTGAGGTATTCCGCAACATCGTACAAGAATGACACCTTATACTTTTCAAGCGTAGCGGCACTGCTTACGCAGTCGGCAACAAAGGCCGTTCCGTCGGGAGTAAGTATACCTATCATGTGGAAGAAGTGTCCGTGGAGAGGTATCACGGTAAGCTCCTTGGGGAAGTCGGGGTCATTTACGTCGCAGCATTCGCTTTCCTGAGCCATAAGGAACTTATGCCGCAGATCTTTGGGAGGAAAACCGCCAAAGAGCATCGAAGGCTCCAGCAAAGGAAAATTCGTGAACGCAGACTCTATACCCGGAGCAAAGATTTTGCAGCCGTACTGCTTCTGCAGGTACTGGTTGCCGCCGATATGGTCGGCATGAGAGTGGGTATTGATAATACCTTTCAGTGTCCAGCCCTGCGCATCAAGTATTTTCTTGATCTTCTTGCCTGCATCTTTATCGTTGCCGCTGTCTATAAGATAAACTTCCTTTTCGTTAGGCTGATATATGCCTATTTTCGCAGGGCAATCTATATACCAGCTGCATTCGCCAAGCCGATAAAGTTCGTACATATCGTTTCTCCTTAAAAGAACTGCGCGGTCTGGCTGTGCTTGCTGATGATGAGCTCTATCTCGGGGAACTCGGCCTTGAGCCACTTCTCCAGCACGGGAATTACCACGTTCTCGGTGCAGAAATGGTCAGCATCGATGATATTTATGCCCATGCTCTTGGCGTCGAGGAAGGTATCGTACTTAACGTCGGAGGTAACGTAGGTATCGCAGCCCAGCTGTGCAGCCAGCTCCAGATAGTTTCCGCCTGAGCCGCCGCATACGGCAACGCGGCTTACGGGTCTGCCTGCATCGTGGTAGCGGAGGCCGTTGCCGTCGAGAGCACTCTTCACATTTGTCATGAACCAATCCATGGTAAGAGGCTCATTCAGACTTCCGATTCGGCCTATTCCGTAGAAATTGCCGTTCTCATCTGTACCGCTCATCTCAAGGGCCTCGATATTGCCAAGACCCAGAGCGAGGGCCAAAGCATCGTTTACGCCCTCATGCACAGCATCAAGGTTAGTGTGCATGCAGATACCGGCTATCTTATTCTCTATCATGCGCACTGCGCGGGCACCCGTGGAGGTTTCACTGTTTACGCTTTTAAGAGAGAAGAACAGAGGATGGTGGGATACGATAAGACCCGCGCCTGCCTTTATGGCCTCATCTATTACCTCACCCGTAATATCCAGCGCCAGCACGATCTTCTCAACGGGCCACTTGGCATCGCCAACAAGAAAGCCGGGATTGTCAAAATCCATCTTATATGCCACGGGGGCCTTCTTATCCAGATAGTCAAATATTTCCTTTACGGTTTTCACAGTCCTATCTCCTTTCCCAATTCAAGTGCTGCCTTATGCAGGCTGCGGGCTTCATCCAGCAGCGCACCATCCGCTTTTTCGGAGGCAGCCATACCTTTTTCCATGCGGCTGAATTTTTTAATCAGTCCGCTTACGTATTCCTTATAAAGCGGGTCTTCCCTATCGGAATTGCCCGCATAAAGTTCGATTGCCGAGGGCATTTCGCGCTCACCGGGTTTTACCAGCATTACGCGGTAAATTTCGCCATTATCACGGATAAGGCGCTCACTTTCGATATAGAACCCATTTTCGTAAAGGCCGCGGCTAAGCTCGTAAATTTTGCTCATAGGCTGCAGTATAAGAGTATGACCCTGCCACTCCCATTCGGAAGCCTTGATAATATCCATTATTGTCTCGCCGCCCATGCCTGCGATCACCACGGTATCGGCAAGGCTCTCGCGAGTGCCTGCAAGGCCGTTATTGAGCATGAACACTATGTCATTCTCAACGCCGTATTCCTTTGCCGAGCTGCGGGCCTTATTCAGCGGGCCTTCGTTTATATCGCCCGCAATAACGGGAACGGACACCTTGCCGTTCTGAATGAGCCATACGGGCAGATATGCATGGTCTGTGCCCACATCCACAAGAGTGGCGCCCTGGGGCACATACTCCGCGCAAGCCATAAGGCGGGGCGAGATCTTTATTTTCTTATTTTCATTCACGACTATAATACACCTCAACCGCCACCCCGCTTGGGGTAAGGCAGAAACATTTATTGATACAAAAATAAAAGGGACGGTCAAACCGTCCCTTTCAAATTATCAGTCGATAGCAAAGTCAGCAATGACCTCGTTGCATCTCTCGAGGAAGTTGTCAACATCCACACCGTGAGCCATGCAAGCCTGCTCTACGTTTTCCTCACTGGAAAGGGCGCAGCCGATGCAGTGCATACCGATCTCGCTGAACAGAGGAATTACTTCGGGAGCGAGCTCCAGAATATCCGCGATCTGAGTATCTCTTTTCATTACAAACATTTTTATCTGCCTCCGTATATAAGTTCGCGCCATAAGCGCTTGATTTACATTTTCTGCCGTCAAATAAAACATACCTGACAGCAGAGTTATTATAACTCAATCACAATGCAAATTCAATAGTATATTTAGGGTATAATAAAAAACAAAAGACGCCGTTGGCGTCTTTTGTCTTGTACTAATTTGTTGGCAGATTACTGCTCTCTCATGCGAGCGAAGCAGTCGCTGCAGTAAACAGGTCTGTCAGACTTGGGCTCGAAGGGAACCTTTGCCTCGCCGCCGCAGTTAGCGCAGGTAGCGGTAAAGAACTCTCTGGGGCCTCTAGCAGCATTCTTTCTTGCATCGCGGCAGGGCTTGCAGCGCTGGGGCTCGTTCTGGAAGCCTCTCTCAGCGTAGAACTCCTGCTCGCCGGCAGTGAAAACAAACTCATTGCCGCATTCCTTACAAACCAGTGTCTTGTCTTCGTACATTAGAAAATCCTCACTTTTGACAAAATCTTGCCCGTTGGGCTATATTGCGTTCAGCTTTTGCTGATATCGCCGGAACTAATGAATTGCGCCAGCTTCCTTCTGACGCGCTGGACCGCATTGTCTATGGACTTGGCGGGCCGATTGATTTCTGAAGCTATTTCCTGATATGACAGTCCCTTTAAGTAAAAACCTAATATTTCAGCTTCAAGTTTGGAGAGGCATGAAAGGAAATTTTTCCGGAAATCATCGGTATTTTCCCTGTCGATTATTTCGTCCTCGGGTCCTCGCTGGAAAGCATGGTGCAAAACATTCAATGTATCTGCCTGATTTTCGTCAAAAAAGGGGGATTCAAGGGATAAGCAATCATCTATAGAGACATTTTTCTTGCTATAAGAGGCTCTTATAGCGGAATAGAGCCTACTCTTGATGCAAAGCTCGGCATAAGTTTTGAAAGAAGCTCCACCCTCGGGAGAATAATTGCGGATGGCCGAAACCAATCCTATCATTCCCTCCTGAATGAGATCCTCGCCATCGCCTCCGACAAGGAAGTATGCACGGGCGCGGGCCTTTACGACCAAACTGTATCTCTGAATAAGTTCTTCCTCCGCATCCGCATTACCGGATTTGGCCAAACTCTGCAGTTGTTCGTCGCTTAACTCGCGTGAATGCTTCATAAACATAATATACCCACTTTGCGAATTTTATTATATATGCGCCTTACTCGATTGTCAAGAGCGCCCAATGAAATTTTTAACAAACGCGCCGTGTGTGCCATTTTTTCAAGGTTTTATGGGGAATTTTATATTAAAATTCTATTACACGGGGTCTTTGCAAAAATCAAATATCCATCTTCTGCTGACCGTCGATAACACCCTTCACCCTGCTCGGCTCGGCATCAAAGGGAATGCCCAAATGCTCATAGGCAAGGCGGGTGGCGCAGCGGCCTCTGGGCGTTCTGGTGAGAAATCCCTGCTGCAGGAGGAAGGGTTCATAAACGTCCTCAATGGTGATGGATTCCTCGTTAATTGTGGCAGCCAGTGTTTCAAGGCCAACGGGGCCTCCGCCGTAGTTAACGATGATACCGGTGAGCAGTCTGCGGTCGATAGCATCCAGGCCAAGGTGGTCTATCTCAAGGCGGTTGAGGGCATCGTCGGCTACCTCACGGGTGATAACACCGTCCGCGCATACCTGCGCAAAGTCACGCACGCGGCGCAGCATACGGTTAGCTATTCTGGGTGTACCGCGGGAGCGCTTGGCTATCTCCATGGAGCCGCCCTTGTCTATCTCAATTTTCAGCAGACCCGCGCTGCGCTCGATTATTTTCTGCAATGCTTCGGGCTCATAAAGCTCCAGCTTGAGAATTACGCCGAAACGGTCGCGCAGGGGCGCGGAAAGCTGACCGGAGCGGGTAGTTGCGCCGATGAGAGTAAACTTTTTAAGTTCAAGACGGATCGAATTTGCCGAGGGGCCCTGACCGATGATGATGTCTATCTCGTTATCCTCCATGGCAGGGTAAAGTATCTCCTCAACGGAGCGGTTCATTCGATGTATCTCGTCAACGAAGAGAATATCGTTGTCATTGAGATTGGTAAGCAGTGCGGCAAGATCCTTGGGTTTTTCAATAGCGGGGCCTGAGGTCTTGCGGATATTTACGCCCATCTCGTTTGCTATAATAGAAGCAAGGGTGGTCTTGCCCAATCCCGGAGGGCCATGGAGCAAAACGTGGTCAAGAGGCTCCTGCCTCTTTTTGGCCGCCTCGATAAAGACCTTAAGATTTCCCTTTGCCTTCTCCTGTCCTATATACTCAGAAAGGGTCTGAGGGCGAAGACTTACCTCTCCGTCATCCTCGGAAACGAAGGTGGGACTTGTGAGTTCCTTATCAAAGCCTATATCTTTGGTAAAATCAATACTCATATGTATGACCTATCCTTTTATTTCAAAGACTTTTTAAGCACCAGCTTAATGGCATCTTCTACGCTGAGATTTTCCAGATCCACGCCCTTGAGGGCCGCGTTTATCTCGTTGGGAGCGTAGCCGAGAACGGTAAGGGCGGCTGTAATATCCGCCAGTTTTCCGCCGCTGTCGCCGCCGCTCATGACGGGGCCCCAGTCGGCACTGCCGGAAAGATCGCCCAGCTCCTTGCCCAGCTTATCTTTCAGCTCAAGCAGTATGCGCTGCGCAAGCTTCTTACCGATACCGGGCGCAATAGTCAGCGCCTTTTCGTTGCCGGAGGCTACAGCCAGCGCAAGATCTTCGGGGGCACTGGAGGAGAGTATGGACAGCGCGGCCTTGGGGCCTACGCCTGATATGCTTATAAGCAGTTTGAAGCAGTTGAGCTCGGTCTGGCTTACAAAACCAAACACGTCAAAAGCATCTTCCTTGATATTGCAATATGTAAACAGCTTTGCTTTTTCGCCCATTTTCAAAGCCGCAAGCGTCTTCATCGTAGTATGGCAGGCATAGCCTACTCCGCCGCAATCCACTACGGCAAGGTTAGCCTCCATGTGAGTAATGGTTCCGTTGAGATAATAAAACATGGTGATCTCTCCGTAATACTGTAATTTTATCAGGTGGTGGAATGGTCCTTATCGCCCCACTGCTCATACAGCAGCGACGATACGGCACGGGCATGGCAAATGGCAAGAGCCAGCGCATCGGCAGCATCATCGGGGCGGGGAATTTTATCAAGGCCCAGCAGGCGCTTGACCATATCCATTACCTGCTTTTTCTCCGCTCTGCCGTAACCTACTACGGACTGCTTTACCTGAAGAGGCGTATACTCAAACATCGGCACGTTATGCTGCCTGCCGCAAAGGAGGAGCACTCCCCTGCCGTGGGCAACGGATATGCCCGTTTTAAGGTTAGTATTGAAAAACAGTTCTTCAATAGCTATGGCATCGGGATTGAAGCCCTCTATAAGCTGATTGCAATCATTGTAAATCGACTCAAGGCGCTCCGACAGCGGCAGTCCCGCGGGGGTTGTTATAGCCCCATAGGTTATGGCGCGCTGCTTTCCGTTTTCCGAACTGATGAGGCCGAAGCCTACCGTTGCGATACCCGGGTCAAGCCCTAAAATGACCATAGCGTCCTCCGTTTTCAGAAAATTGCATACTTTTATTCATTGTATCATGCATGCCCGAATATGGCAACACAAAAAGAACAGTTGTACGATTTTATATAAAATGCCTGCACCGAAGTGCAGCTACCAATAAAACAGCTACCGTCCTGCTACGAATCCCATCGGGAGTATTCTTGTATCTATTGCTGCTATGTGATAGAATAAACAAAACAGTTAAACAAGCCCGAATTTGACGAAAAGGGTGATTATATGAGTAGTGTAGTATTTAATGACCTTGCCGATTATCTGCAACACGGTAGAGAAATTGAATTTACTTACAAGGGCAGACAGTATTCTATTACAAACCACTCTGGCTACTGGCATCTATGTGATGATACTGACCACATTCTTTTGGAAACAGTTTGCCGATTTGAAGATAAAGAAACTCTTGTATCAAGAATATCCAATACCGTTATTGAGGATTTGACAATACAGCAAATGTTTGATAGGCAGGTCTATGATACAGAGAAGTTAAGCATTATTTGAAAAACTTTAATTTTGAGGGTATTACATATGAAAAAACTTAAACCAAAGAATGTTAATCTTCTGGTATGGATTATTTTAATCATTGGCCTTATTGTAGCCTTTTGTGGAGTTCCCCAAGATGCCTCTACCCTTACCGTCATTGGTGTAGCAATTATGTGCTTCTCTATTATTTTCAGATTTATATTTTATAGATGTCCCCATTGCGGAAAGTATCTTGATAGAAGTACAGGACAATATTGTCCATATTGCCGCGGAACTGTAAATGAATAATACTAAGAAATTGACAAAGGAGTGTAATTGTATGCGCAAAGCTATTGTATCTTCCATTATCGCCATTGTTTTGGGATACCTTGGCAGTGCTTTTGGATATGAAATTATGAATTGGCCCCAACTCGGCCCAATCGTCGCGATTGTTGTAATGGGGTCTGCTATTCTTACTTCCTTGGAAAAGGATAAGTAATAAATCGACCAATCCCAATTCATCTTGCAGATAAAGGGTGTCGTCCGTTCATTACATACCCCCTTGTACACGGGAGCCACAAATTACAAAAACCGACCTATGATCGTAACCATAGGTCGGTTTAACTGTTTTTATGAAGCCTTACCGAAGTGCAGGGCATTTTATTTCGGCTTAAAACGATCGATCAGTTCTCTTCGCTGATTTCTTCCTCTTCTACTGCTTCCTCTTCCTTTTTCTCAGCTGCGCTCTCGCCTCTTGCGGCAGCTTCCTGCTCAAGGGCGGGAACGATGATGTATTTCTTCACAACGGGATAGCAGGTGAACACTACCGCGAAGCCGGTGAAGGAATAAAGCAGCAGGGGCACGGTTATCAGGCTGATAAGGGGCAGTGTAAAGAAGCACACAACCAGTCCCAGCAGGCACACGAAGCCTGCCCAAAGATTGCGCCAGAAGCCAAGCACAACGAAGTACCAGGAATTCTTAAGGATAGCAAAGCAGCTGAGGTTTACCGTTACGGCGATAGTGTAGAAATAATGGCGCATAAACAGATATACCACAAGCGCTATAACGGAGAGGGTCTTGATGACTATACCTACCGCTGCGGCGTTAAAGGCAAAGTCGCCGAGGATACCGTTGGCCAGAAGCCATACAACAACGATGTCGAGTATTCCGAAGAAAAGTCCCTGCTTGAAATTGGACAGCGCGCGGGAAACGAAGTCGGACACCCATGCGTGCTCTTCTCTTGCAAAGTTACGGAAAATATAGGTCAGACCCATAGTTGCGGGGCCGTAAAGTATCATGGACAGCACTACCAGCGGAGTATGGAGGAACTGAGGAATATAGCTGACAACAGATGCGAAAATGCCTATACCCGGCAGCATATCCATAAACTCGCCGCTTTCGCTTATAAGCTGGTCTGCAAAATATCCGTTGATCATAAAGTAGACCATTATAAGCATGGGCAGGGTTACGAGGAAATAATAGATATTAAGGGTTATGAAACGCCATATCTTTCTGAAAAACAGTTCAAAGAAAAGGAAAAAACCGTGTTTTACGGGTGCGTTGCTTTCAAGGTCGGGTCTTGATTTATATTTATAAGGTCTGAACAAACTCATTTGTATATCTTTCTCCCATTAATCAAGCTCTCGGATGCGCTTTTTTATAAACGTCCTTAAGCTGCTTTTTTACTATTTTCGCATAAATCTGCGTAGATGACAAGTCTGAATGTCCCATCATTTCCTGAATCGAGCGAAGATCCGCTCCGTTCTCCAGAAGATGGGCCGCAAATGAATGGCGCAGAGTGTGAGGAGTTATCTCCTTCTCTATCCCCGCCTTTTTCTGATAGGCCTTGACTATCTTCCAGAATCCCTGCCGCGACATTCTCTCTCCGC
>JAFYLI010000142.1 GCA_017537165.1 Oscillospiraceae bacterium
AATATGATGGTTGCTTGCCGTGCATTCTCTGCAGATGGCGAGTTCAGCGAATACTTCAACCTGATTCCTCACTGCATGTGCTTCGGTCAGGCTGCCGGTATCACCGCTGCTCTTGCAGTTAGAGATGGCATTCAGCCTCGTGATGTTGACTTTGCAGAGATCCGTAAGCTCCTGCTTGAGTCCGGAGCTATTCTGCCCTGAGAATATCGAATATAAAACATTTACAGCCACGGAAGATTTTCTTCCGTGGCTGTTTTATGGCCGATATGTGCATGTTGGCTTTAATGAAAAAGACCACATTTGTCCAAAGGACAGATGTGGTCTTTTTCGTGGAGCTGGTGACGTGACTCGAACACGCGACCTGCTGATTACGAATCAGCTGCACTACCGACTGTGCTACACCAGCGAGTAAATAAGAACGAAAAATATTATATAGTACGGGCTGGTTTTTGTCAATCTTAAAAAACGCCGGATACAAATGATTACAAATAGTATAGGGAAATTACAATAAGGGAGAATATTCCTCAAAATGGGAAAAAGTTCCTGAAAAAGAGAGCGTTTTAACGAAAAAAAGCGAAGTCGAAAAACCGCGTAATAAGCGGAATAGTAAAAAAATAGCAGAGAAAAAATGGTAAAAAAGTCGCAATAAAATAGTTTACATAATGCAGCTGAAAAAGGGTTATACAAAGAGTTTTGCACATTATCCACAGAGTTATCCACAAAAGCAAAAACCCTTGTGATTACAAGGGTTTTTGGCATATAATACCGAATTATAGGAAATAATCAACACTCGAAAATGAAAAAGTCGGTGTTTTTCAAGGTGTACATAATAACAGAATAATCAGCGCAATAAAGCGAGGATTAAAAATTGAAATCAACCGAACCGTCGGCAGGCATCGTTGCCCATGCGTTCAGGTCGCTGCCTGCGCGTGCACCGTTGAGGTATTCGTAGTAACCCTGACAGCCAATCATAGCTCCGTTGTCGCCGCAGAGGGAGAGAGGGGCAAGGTAAAGTTCCAAACCTGCTGCATCAGCTGCCTGCTCAAGATCCCTGCGTATAACGGAGTTTGCAGCTACGCCGCCCGCAGCAGCAAGTCTGGTACAGCCGCATGCCTTGGCGGCTTCTATTGCTCGGGGGACGAGAGAATCGCTGATAGCTTTGCAAAGGGAAGCGGCGAGTCCGGGGCGGTCAAGTTCTTCGCCTTTCTGCTCGCTGTTGTGTGCCAAATTAATGACAGCGGTTTTCAAACCGGAGAAAGACATATCATAGGGATTATCGCTGAGGCGGGAAATGGGGAGCTGATAGCGGTCGGGATTGCCATCTTTGGCAAGTGCATCAATTTTAGCACCACCGGGATAGCCAAGACCAAGCACTCTGGCTGTTTTGTCAAAGCATTCACCTGCCGCATCGTCGCGGGTGGAACCCAGTATTTCAAGATCGGTGTAATCCTTTACGTGAGCTATGAGAGTGTTGCCGCCGGAAACAACGAGAGCAATAAAGGGGGGCTCCAGTTCGGGATGGGCGATATAGTTGGCGGCGATATGTCCTCTGATGTGGTGAACGGGAATAAGGGGGACGCCCAAAGACAGGGCAACCGACTTGGCAAAGTTTACTCCTACAAGCACAGCGCCAATAAGACCGGGAGCGCAGGTGACGGCAACTGCGTCAATATCGGATCGGCTTATGCCTGCCTTGCTGATAGCACTGTCTGCCAGCTTGGAAATAACCTCTATGTGACAGCGGGATGCCAGCTCGGGCACAACGCCACCGTATATGGCATGTATGTCGACCTGGGAAAATATTTCGTCTGCGAGCACCTCGCGTCCGTCGCGGGTTATGGCTACTGCGGTTTCGTCGCAGGAGGATTCCACGGACATTATAATCATTTGTAAATCATTCCTTTGTGAAGAAAATCGTCATTAGTATAGCGTCCTCGCGAGGCTTTTCGTAGTAGTTTTTGCGCTTGCCTACAGTGGTAAAGCCCAACTTTTCATATAAAGATATAGCGGGGGCGTTGTTTTCGCGTACTTCCAATGTCAAAAATGCAAGGCCTATTGCCCGAGCTTGCTCTACAAGCAGGGAAATAAGCGCCGCAGCAATGCCTTGTCTGCGGTATTCGGGACGCACAGCTACATTATTAATATAACCTTCGTCCAAAACCGTCTGTACGCCGATGTAACCTACCAAGGTATCGCCGTCCACGGCTGCGAGGTAAAGGCAGCTGGGATTGTTCAGCTCGCTTTTGATCATGTCGGCTGTCCAAGGCAGTGAAAAGCATGTTTTTTCAAGTTCTACCATTTGAGGTATATGAGCTTCCGTAAGTTTTACAAGTTCCATAATATATACCTTTTATTTTGCATCATACCAGCTTGCTCCGATTTTGGCTTCGGCAAGAAGACGGACGGAAAGCTGAGCAACATTTTCCATTTCTTCGGTGAGTATATTGCGTGCCTTTTCTGCCTCTTCGGAAGGACACTGGGCAATAAGTTCGTCGTGAATTTGCAGAATAAGACGTGCCTGCATACCTTCTGCACGGAATCGCTTGGATACGTTTATCATAGCCAGTTTCATGATGTCGGCCGCTGTACCCTGAATCGGCATATTCAGTGCTACGCGCTCTGCGAAAGAGCGGAGATTAAAGTTCTTGGAGTTCAGTTCGGGCAAGTATCTTCTGCGGCCGAAAATTGTGGATACGTAGCCGTCGGCCTTTGCTTTTGCAATAATGTCAGCCATGTACGCTTTGACACCGCTGAACGTGTCCAAATAGCTTTCAATATACTGCTTGGCTTCGCTGCGGCTGACCTTGATGTCTTGGGCAAGGGAGAAATCGGAAATTCCGTATACTATGCCGAAGTTGACTGCCTTGGCGCGGCTTCGCTGGACAGAGGTTACCTCATCCGGATCTACGCCGAATACCTGAGCGGCCGTGGCGCGGTGTATGTCCATGCCTTTGGCGAAATAGTCAAGCATCGTTGCATCGTCGGAAATATGGGCCAGCAGACGCAGCTCTATCTGGGAATAATCGGCATCTACCAGAGTGTGTCCCTCGGGGGCGATGAACATCTTTCGGAATTCTTCGCCTAACTGAGTGCGTACGGGGATGTTCTGCAGATTTGGCTCAGTAGAGGAGAGACGTCCGGTTGCGGTAACGGTCATATGGAAACGGGTGTGAATGCGCCCGTCACTGCGGATCTCCTTGAGCAAACCGTCAGCATAAGTGGACTTCAGTTTTGTGAGCTGGCGATAGTTTATAATATCCTCTATTATAGGATGCTTGCCTGAAAGCTTTTCCAAAACCTCGATATTGGTGGAATATCCGCTTTTGGTTTTGCTTACGGGAGGCAGTCCAAGCTTGTCGAAAAGAATAGTGCCGAGCTGCTTGGAAGAGTTTATGTTGAACTGCTCCCCTGCAAGGCGATATATATCTTCTTCGAATACGCTGATGTTTGCAGCCAACAGTTTGCCGTATTCAATAAGTGCCTCGCGGTCTACCAGGCAGCCGATATATTCCATCTCGGCAAGAACAGGGCAGAGGGGCAGCTCTATTTCATAGTAGAGTTTATCCATATCAAGCTCTGTCAGTTTTTCTTTAAGCTTGGGGTAGAGCAACTGTAGAGCGGCTGCTTCGTTGGCTCCGTTGTTATTTTCGGTAGCATCCAAAAGGGATAACTGCTCGTTTTCCGCACCTTGGGTGAACTCTATGCCGCAGTAAGCTGCTGCGAGGCGGTCAAGAGGATAATCGGATGCGGAAGGATCGAGAAGATAAGCTGCAAGAGCGGTGTCGAATAACCAACCATCGGTGCTGAGCCTTTTGTTAAGAAGCGCCAACTGTATATCTTTTATATTGTGGCCGACCTTGTTGGTAATAGCAAATACCGGCTCAATGGATGCGGTGTCTGCGCCGGAGAGGGAGTAGAAGCTGTTTCCTGCGCCGAAAGTGATGTCATAAAGATCTTCGGAGCAGACGATGAATACGGGAGCATCGGCGAGACTATCCACAGCTTTTTTTACTTCATCGGCAGAAGTCAGAGAACGTGCGCTGACTTCCAATGTTTGGTTTGCTGTGGCGTTGCCTTCGGGGACTGTAAGCCCGAATTTTTCAATGAGCTTTGAGAATTCAAGTTCTGTAAAAAGCTTGTAAAGGTCATCGTTGTTGTAAGGACGGATTCGATTGTCCTCGGGGGAGAAGTCAATCGGAGCATCGGTTATGATCTTTGCAAGGGTATAGGACATTTCGGCACTGTCTTTGCCGGCAGTAAGTTTCTTTTCGACCGCGGGTTTGAGTTCGCCGCTTCCGATAGCGGAGAAAACATTGGACAAAGTACGGTACTTGGCGATAAGATCCGTTGCGGTCTTTTCACCGACGCCCGCAACACCCGGGATGCAGTCGGAACTATCGCCCATAAGCGCCTTGAGGTCAATAAGGTGGATGGGCTCAAAACCGTATTTTTCGAAAAATACGGCAGGGTCATATTCGATATATTCGTTTTTGCCTGCTTTGGAGGTTACCAGCTTAACGTGGGTAGTGTCTGTGATGAGCTGCAGGCTGTCGCGGTCTCCGGTTACGGCTATACATTCCCAACCGGCTTCGGAGCAGCGGCGGGATATGGTGCCGATGAGATCGTCGGCTTCGTAACCCTCAAGTTCGTAGCGGGGGATATTCATGGCGTCCAGTACAGACTTAATGTAAGGAACCTGCATTGCCAATTCGTCGGGCATTCCCTTGCGGCTGGCCTTATAGCCATCATACATCTTGTGACGGAATGTAGGTGCTTTAAGGTCAAAGGTAACGCAAAGCGCATCGGGCTTATCTTCACTCAAAAGACGCTGCAAAATAGTCAAAAAACCGTAAATGCCATTGGTGTAAAGTCCCGACGTATTAGAAAGCAGACGAATGCCGTAGAAAGCGCGGTTAAGTATGCTGTTTCCGTCTATGACCATAAGTTTCATACAGAATATCCTCCGTGAGGTTGTTATCTTACATATTATAATAGTATATCACATATTGCGCAAGTTGTAACCTCATATTCGTACCATGGTTTTTTCGCGGTTCAGGGAGGAGAACAAGCGCAGCAGCAATACGCACAGCAGGGAAGAAATAAGAACGGCAGCTATGAGACCTAACCTTGTATTGCCTGCTGAACTTGTATTCAGAATTAGCTGGGATATGTTTACGGCAAGCAGAGAACATAACAGAGGTACCAATATGTCGCCTGCGCTTATTCGAATTTCAGCCATGCGAACAAGCCGCATCATGCTGAGCATAAAATTGATGCACTCCGTGGTGAATATCATAAATATGTACGCTTTGATCGCATAAAGCGGAATCAGCCAAAAAACCATAGCAAGACTGAGTGCCGCATCTGCTATGTTTACTCCCATAGTATAAAGCTGTTGCCCAAGTCCTTTGAGCATTCCATCGGTTACGGTGTCCATATACATTATAATAATAAGCGGAGCAAGCAGTTTGACATAGTGCCCAACGGAAGCGTTGTTGTAAAGAATTTGACCGAGGCTGTCACCGAAAGTAAACAGTATAGCAGCGCAGCATATTGAAAATGCAAGGCAAAGGCGAAGTATGCGGTTAACGGTCATGTTGACCATAGACGTGTTACCGGTAACTTGATGCTCTGTCAATTCGGGGATCAGCAGTTCTGCGAGTGAAGTGAATAGGGCAGAAGGGAAGAGGATCAGCGGGATGGCCATGCCGTGAACTATGCCGTAAGAGGCTAAAGCTTCTTCTGCGGTCGCGCCGGATTTTCTCAGACCTGCGGGAGTGAGCATGTGCTGCAGAGTGTTTAGCACAGTTCTTGCGTAGGAGCTTAAAGCCAGTGGTGTTGCGATAGCAATTAGCCTGGAAAAATAATTTCCGCTGTTAGAAGGCTTTCCAAACCGTCGCACATCAAAAAGGTATACAGATATACTTAAAATAAGTATCAGCACATCCGTAACTACAGAAACTGCAGCCAAAGTGCAGCAGCCGGACACAATTCCGGAGGTGCTGCGGGGGAGTGCGAACATGGTAAGGCATATCATTATAAGTTGTTCGGCTAACTGGATAAGAGCGCCGCGGCCTACATGCCCAACGGCGGTAAAATACCCTCCGGTTACCGAGGTTATTGAGATGAAGATAAGACCGAAAGAGTAAATCCTTATGGGCATAGCGGTTCGTATATCTCCTGCCCAGAATTCCGCCAGATATTCGGCGCCGCTGAAAACCAGCAGAAAAGCAATTACGCTAAATATGCTAGCGTATACAAAACAGCAGTTTACTACTTTTCGTATGTCATTTTGCTGACCTTCTCCGACAACTTCGGCAGTAAGACGTGTTACGGCAAAGCGCACACCGGATGTAGCCACTGTGATCGCCAGCGCATTGACGGACATTACCAACTGAAAAAGGCCAACACCTTCAGCTCCGATGGAATTTGAAATAAAAATCTGGAAGCCAAGTCCGATGATTCTCATCAACAGGGAGAAGGAAGTCATAAGGGCCGTATTTTTGAAAAGCTTCTTGCTGTGCATTTGTTCAAATCCTCCAAAAAGCACGATTTGGGTAATCTTTATAGTAAATATTAATGTAAATTAGCCCTGAATATGCCTTTTGTGCTCTTTTGGCAGATGTAATATATACATAAAATCTATCATATGGTAATCTTGACGATAATTAAAAACGGCTAAAATAGACGATTTTTGTACATATATGTTCTTTAAAAGTGTTACATAAATGCTAAGACCAGCAAATTGCTCAAAAATAATTGAAAAATAAATAAATTTTTGCTTGATATTTCAACAGAGTATGTTATAATAAACAAGACCAAAGGTGGTTTTATTGTTAAAAAGCATAAACCGGCAATAAAATCATTTAAGTAATTCGGTTGGAAAAGGAGAAGACGGTATGCGCATCAAAGACATTAAAAAAGACTGGATTAGAAATAAGTCGGTCTACCTTCTTGCAATTCCGGTTGTATTGTACTTCCTCATTTGGAACTATATACCCATGGGCGGTATATTGCTCGCATTCGAGGATTACTCAGCCAGAGGCGGTATTTTCTTCAGTGAATGGATAGGCCTGAAGAACTTTATCGATTTCTTTAAGAGCTACTATCTGTGGCGTCTTATCAGAAACACCCTCGTACTCAGCATTTACTCCATGATCATTAACTTCCCCGCACCTGTTATCCTTGCACTGCTCCTCAACGAAGTTGAGAACCAGTACTTCAAGAAAGTCGTTCAGACCATCAGCTACATGCCTTACTTCGTATCTACGGTTGTTATCTGTGGTATCATCACCGACTTCTTCGCTTATGACGGCGCTCTCACTGACATCCTCTTCAAGATCGGTGTCATCGATGAGAAGAGAGATATGCTCTCTGTTAAGGAAGCATTCCCCCACATCTTCGTATTCTCCGGCACCTGGCAGGGTATCGGCTACGGTTCCATTATTTACCTGGCTGCTCTCTCCGGTGTTGACCAGGAACTCTACGAAGCTGCAAAGATCGACGGTGCAGGCAGATGGAAGCAGACCATACATATCACTATCCCCGGTATTGCTCCCACCATCATCATCATGCTCATTCTCAACATCGGTAGCCTTCTGAGTGTTGCTATGGAAAAGGTTCTCCTCCTCTATAGACCTCTTACTTATGAAACTGCTGACGTTATTTCCACTTTCGTTTACAGACGTGGTCTTATCGAAGGTGACTTCGGTTACAGTACTTCCGTTGGTCTGTTCAACTCGGTTGTTAACATGCTGCTGCTCTTCATCTCCAACGCTATCAGCCGCAAGTACTCCGAGACCAGCCTGTTCTAATCAAGGAGGTTTTTGAGAATGAAAATTAAAGAAACTCCGGGTCGTATAGTATTTAAGGTTATCAATACTATTATTCTCGCAGCTCTCGCTTTTGTTTGCTTGGTTCCTCTGTGGCACGTTCTTATGGCTTCCATAAGTGACCCCACCTATGTTACTCAGCATTCCGGCGTTATCATGTGGCCTCTCCACAGCGAAGGTCACCCCGTAACTCTGAAGGGTTATACCGTTGTTCTTAAGAACGCATCCCTCATCAGAGGTTATGCTAACACCATTTTCTACGTTGTTGCTGGTTGTATTCTCTGCATCATTTTCTCCTCTCTCGCTGCATACTGCATGTCCAGAAGAAGAACTATGTGGATGAAGTACCTCACCATCATGCTGACCTTCACCATGTTCTTCAACGGTGGTCTTATCCCCACCTACATGGTTAACAAGTTCCTCGGCATCGTTAACACCCGTTGGGTTATCATTGTTATGGGTCTTATCAGCATCTTCAACATCATCATCATTAAGACTGCATTCCAGTCTCTGCCTGCCAGCCTTGAAGAGTCTGCTCAGCTGGACGGCGCAGGACACATTACCATTCTCTTCAAGATAGTTCTTCCTCTGACCAAGGCTACCATTGCAGTTATTGCTCTGTTCTATGCCGTTGGTAAGTGGAATGAGTACCTGACCGCAGCAATTTATCTGACCAACAGAAACCTCTATCCTCTGCAGATAATCCTGCGTGAGATTCTTATCGAAAACTCCGGTTCTTCTGATATCGACCTTTCTTCTCTCGGTAGCTATGACCTCTATAAGAAGCTCATTCAGTACTCCACCATTATCTTCGCAACTGCACCCATCCTTTGCATCTATCCCTTCGTTCAGAAGTATTTTGTAAAGGGCGTTATGATTGGCTCCATCAAGGGTTAATTAAAGAAACAGCATTGTGCCCCGCTTTCTACGGGAAGCGGGGCATTGTTTTGTCTTTATGTATTGAGGTTTGTGTAAAATGAAAATTAGAGAAACTACCGGAAGAATAGTATTCAAAGTTGTAAATACTATTATCCTTTCGATACTTGGCTTTATCTGCCTTGTGCCTTTGTGGCATGTTTTGATGGCATCCATCAGCGATCCCACAGACGTTACTCGTATGTCGGGCGTTATTTTGTGGCCCCTTTCTGAGAGCGGCCCTGTTACCCTCAAGGGATATAGCATAGTTTTAAGAAATAATTCTCTTATAAGAGGTTATGCCAACACCTTCTTTTATGTTGGTGCAGGTTGCTTCCTTTGTGTTGTATTTTCCTCTCTTGCTGCTTATTGTATTTCCCGCAAGAGAACCATGTGGATGAAGTACCTTACGATTATGCTTACTCTTACCATGTTTTTCAATGGCGGCCTTATTCCCACATATTTGGTAAACCGTGCTCTGCATATAGTAAATACCCGCTGGGTAATTATTGTCATGGGCCTTATCGGAATATTTAATATTATCATTATTAAAACGGCATTTCAGTCTTTGCCTGCCAGCCTTGAGGAGTCTGCTCAGCTGGATGGCGCAGGACATATCACGATTCTATTCAAAATTGTTCTGCCTCTTACCAAGGCAACTATTGCTGTTATAGCACTGTTTTACGCAGTAGGTAAGTGGAATGAGTATCTGACTGCGGCTATTTATCTCACTAACCGTAAGCTTTATCCACTGCAGATAATCCTTCGTGAGATACTTATTGAGAATAGCGGCTCAAGTGAAATCGATTTGTCGTCTCTCGGCAGTTTTGATAACTATAAGAAGCTGATCCAGTACTCTACCATTATCTTTGCAACCGCTCCTATCCTTTGTGTATATCCCTTTGTGCAGAAGTATTTTGTTAAAGGTGTTATGATTGGATCTATAAAAGGTTAAAACTAAACCTCTCCTGACTGTTCATGGTCGGGAGAGGTTTTTGCGTATTATTCTATGGTTATTGAGCACTGGTATATCATGTTCTTAAACATGGGAGGTTTGCTGAGTCTGTAAATACGGGTTTTTTCGTTTCCGCTTGCAAGAGCTGCGACCTCGATGTGTGCCATAGCAGCGCCTGCATCCAGACACTGGGCATAGGATATAACGGGATTTTTCATTAATACTTTTTTGCGGAAGATGTGGATCGTATTTCTGTCATCAGCAATGAAAGTAAGAGGCTGCTTATTCATAAATGTAGGAGCAAAACGGGCCGCATCCATAATATCTCGATACTTGGCATACTGACCAACGCAGGTCTTGCCTGCGGGCAGACGGTCGAGAAAACTTCCGTCGCGGAAATCTTCCTCGGAACGTCCGAAAGCGATGGCTGCGATAAAAGGCAGTGTGTCGGGGAAGTCCTCGTCGATGGCGAGATTACCCAGCCAGCGAGTTGCAATTCCCTTGGATGTCAGGAACAGTACAGCCATTTCACCGATGTAAGCACTCATTTGCAGGGAGAAATTTTTATGTTCGGCGCGGAGAATGAGGTAGTGCGGAGCCTTCACTCCGGGATCACGGCTGCAAAGCTTCATCATATCAACGTATGGCAGGGTGTCAAAATTCCAGTCTATTTCGTCCTGGGCAGGGGGGAAGAGGGCAGAGATAAAATCTATCAACTCTTCGATAAGTGCTTCATCCAAAGGTTCCTGAATAAAGCTTTTGAAGCTGCGTCGCAGGGGTATAGCAGCATTAAGCTTATATGCGGTGTTGAAATCCATGGTCAGTTCCTTTCGAATATCGAGTTGCCGGCGGCATCTATTCCAACGATAAGAGGTAATTCGGATATTTCAAGCTTTTTTACTGATTCGCAGCCGAGATCGAGGAAAGCGATTTCTTCCGCGGCTTTAATGCACTTGGCTATCAATGCGCCTGCACCGCCTACGGCGCATAAATAAACTGCGCCGTTGCGGCGTATTGCGTCAATTACATCCTGCGAGCGGTCTCCCTTGCCAATCATAGCAGTCATGCCTAAGTCGAGCAGACGAGGCGCAAAAGCATCCATTCTGGATGAAGTGGTGGGGCCGCAGGAACCTACTGCCATGCCGTTTTTGGCAGGAGTGGGGCCTGCATAATATACAATGCTGTCCTCAATGGGGAAGGGAAGCTCTGCACCCTCATCAAGAAGGGTAAAAATGCGTTTGTGAGCCGCATCGCGGGCGGTATAAACAGTGCCGGTCAGGTAGATTCTATCTCCAACGGAAAGCTGCGGGATTATTTCCTTGAGCTGAGCGGTTGTAATATTGAAAATTTGTTGTGCCATCGAGTTCACCTCAAGGGATATATTTTCCAAGGAAATCCTGCTTGCTGCGGCTGAGTGCAGCAAGATCGTCGATGCTGCTTTCAATGCCGGTTATCTGCGCATGGAGATTTTCCTTCATTCGCAGAGCATCTCTGCGTATGCTTTCCAGAGAGGATTGCATTTCGCTTACGCTTTTACCTGCATTGCTGAGGATCTCGTCAGCTTTGCTCTTGGCGGTGCGCTCCAGTTCGATAGCTCTGCGATTTGCATCAAGCTCAAGTGCAACAAGCTGCTCACGGGCCGCCTTGTAGGCCTCGGTATCTGATTTGACAGCCTGAAGCTCAGCTGTAAGAGCGGCATTTTCATCCGTTAGACGAGCATTTTCAGCCTTTAAATGTTCTACTTCTGCGGTGAGTGCCTTGTGCTCCTCTAATAGGGCGGCATATTCATCTACCACATAGCTGTTCTCACGAAGGCGGTCATTTTCAGCCTTATATTCAACGGTGCGGCGAGACATTTCCTCTATGTATGCAGCAACGTCCTTCTTATTGAAACCTCCGAAAAGGGCACCTCTTATGGGTTTTTCGCTACTCATATTGTCCTCCATTCTGCCACTGCTGCGGCGATGGGCATTTGTCACGGTGACAAGTCTTTCGGAATATTCTATCATATAATGTCGAGCTTGGCAAATATATTTATAGTGGGCAGAGTAAAGGATAAAAAATAGGAAAAAATAAAAATACTTAAAAATAGTGTTGACAAGAGATAGTGAAATGTGGTAATATTTCTAAGCGACTGAGGGAGATATGCGGGTGTAGTTCAATGGTAGAACACCAGCCTTCCAAGCTGGATACGTGGGTTCGATTCCCATCACCCGCTCCAGTTAGTTTCGCAAAAATATGCGCCAGTAGCTCAGCCGGATAGAGCAACTGCCTTCTAAGCAGTAGGCCAGGGGTTCGAATCCCTTCTGGCGTGCCATAGATTGCCTCGGAGCAATCGGTTTGAGTTGTGGTGGGTGTAGCTCA
>JAFYLI010000143.1 GCA_017537165.1 Oscillospiraceae bacterium
GCGTTATTGCCGCCGCCCGAGCTGCCGCTGTTGGAGGAATATGCGCGGTTATAGTTTCCCGAGGCGGAATAACCTCCGCCGGAATAACCGCCGTTTCCACCCTGAGCTCTCATCTTGGTAACCTGATCGTAGGCCTCGTTGACCTCTTTCATTTTCTCCTGAGCAAGGTCGGCAAGGGGATTATCGTGATAATTATCGGGGTGATATTTGCGAGCCAGATCGCGATATGCTTTCTTGACTTCGTCATCGCTTGCAGTGGGCGATACGCCCAGCACGCTATAGGGATCTTTCATTATTTGTTTCTAACTCCTTGATGGATGGTATTTGTGTACTTCAGTTCTGCTCCCTTTCCCTGAAAAACCGTTTCGCGGACATTTTCAAGGCCGAGGTATATGATATTGGAAATTATAGCATCGTACACATTTTTGTTCTTCAGTTCGTAGGCAGAGGATATAAGTCCCTCCGAATGACGGAGAGTGATTTTCAGCGTTTCACGCTGTTCCTCCGTAAGTGCCGCGCCGCCGGTTTCAAAGCGGTAGATGAGCGGATTATAGTTTCCGCTTTTACTGTCATCGGGATAATCGTCAACGGCATCGATAATGTAAATATATCTGCCGAGATGGTAGAGCATCTGCGCCAGTATGCGTCTGTCGGAATCGGTATCCGCACCCGCTGCCGCTGCCTCCAGTATTCCCGCAAATTTATCCGCCGCCGCATCCAACGATGGGTTATTGGCTTTCTCCAAAGCAGAAAGCTCTGCCAGCAGGCGGCTAACCGTTGCTGCAAACTCAGGCTGAGCCTTTTCCGCTTTCTTATACTTACCTTTCAGCACTGCCGCCGCTAAAGCCGCCGGCAGTTTTTCTTTTATTCCGCCATCCTGAGCAGCATCCTTCAGTTTCCACCAAGTGAGGATAATACTGCAGTCTGCCGCAAACTCAAAGGCTTGGCCAGACTTAAGATACTGCTTTTTTCTGCAGGGCGATGCGGGGCAGCGTCCACTGCAGATCTCGGGACTGCACTCTTCGTGTGTCAGCAGCATTGCAAGGAAAGTAAGATCATAATTGATGATATATCGCGCTATGCCGCCGTATTTTTCTTTCAGCGCCCAGCAAAGGCCGCAGTACGCTGCGCGGAACATTTCATATTCCTTGACCTTCAGTTCGGGCTTATAGGGTCTTACATATCCAAACATATATCTTCCACAACGGAGACTATATTGAACTCCATAGCCTTATCCTTTCGGACGTAGCGGTTTACCACATAAACGAAGGCTGCGCCCAGCATAAAGGCCGCTACGCTTATAACTATCGCAGCCCACTCGGGCAGGCCTGCAACGGAGCTGATAACAAAACCCAGAAAGAAAAACAGTATGGGCATGAGGTAAACGAACGCAGCCGCACCGAGAATACCACGGGTCTTGCTCTCGATCACAACTCTGTCGCCGGGTTTTGCCTTGGCAAGGTTCAGCGCATCAACCGAGATTATTCTCTTATCGCCGCAGCCGCTGCCGCAGGATGCGCAGCTCTTACCGCAGGCGGAAATGCGCTCTACATGCACTTCAGCATAGCCGTTGCCGAGTATTCTCTTAACTATGGCACTTTGAGTCAATTTCTTTACTCCTCTTCTTCTGTCAGTTCTTCGGGTACACCTTCCTCAAGGGAGACGACAACCGCATAATTGCCAACTCCGCCCGCATCACTGTAGCCATCTACTATTATCTTGGCATCAACGGCATAACGGCCGACTGCTGCGCCAAGCTCCGCAAGGTCAGCCACTATACGAACATTATAGGCATTTACAAGGTCAATTATCTCCTGAGGACCACGAATCGTTACCTCAAGATACTGGGTAACAGAGGTAGCTGTATAACCCTCGGATACATTGGCGAACTCAATATTGGAAACCAGCAGGCGCTTTGTAGCAAGGTTCTTTACGGAAACCTTAACTTCCGCTTCGGTAACGCCCGAAAGGTTATTGAGTTCATTGGAAACGGGTATGGTGAAGGTACCCGTATGGGATACTGCAAAATCAGAAAGATCGATGCTGCCGATAGAAATCTTATTAAGAGAGGACAGGATGCCTGCATCACCGGAAAGAGCGATGGTACGAGGCTCTATTTCTACAACGGCATCGGTTTTCTTAGCGCCGCCGCCGGGAATGATATCCACATCCAGTACGACTTCCTTATACATTACAACGGGTATCGTTACCTCTACCTGCTCAACGTTCACTTCTATTTCGTCGGAAACGACCTCATTGCCGTCAGCATCCATCAGCCTATAGTCTACGCTGTTGGTAACTGTTTTGGTAAGGTTCTCTCTCTCAACGCGTACAAGGGCGTATGCAACGCGGGATATAACCTCGTTGGGGCCGCTGAGTTCAATATACTCGCGGTCATACTCGGCAGGCTCCGCCATATAACCCTCGGCAACGGTTATGTTTATTTCGCCGCGGATATCAACCTTAGTGGTGCTCATACGGTCGATATTTACGGTAACGTACGTAGGTGTCTTGTCGATAAAGATATCGTTTATATTAACGTTGTTTGTAAGAGCAACGTCATACACTCGCTCGATCTGACCGGTATGTTTAACGTCGGTAAGGTCAACAGTTACCTGAATATCGCTCTTTTTAATGCTGCTTATATCGCTGCGTTTGCCGTAAAGGCGCAGAGTAACCGTCTGGTCAGCTTTATCGGTAACGATCAGCTTGCGGTCAGCCAGTATATCCTCCTCACCCAGATAGGTAACGGGGATGCCCGTAAAGGTGCTTTCTATATCCACGTTTTCAACGCTGTTTACGTAAACCCACAGAAAGATGGATATAAGGCAGGACACAGCTATAAGGAACCATTTATTTGATGTAAGTTTATTTATTGTTTTCCTTGCCATTTTTCTTCCCCTTGATCTTCTGCGCTATTTTCAGCCTGCTGCTTCTGCTGCCGGTGCTTTCTTCATCCTCCGGCATAAGCTCGTTTCTGAGTATTTTCTCAAAGGTATCGTGAGCCAGATGGCGCTTGAGCATACCATCCACAGCAACGGAAATAGAGCCGGTTTCCTCGGAAACAACTATAACCACGGCATCGGAAACTTCACTCATACCGATACCAGCTCTGTGGCGGGTACCCAATTCCTTGCTGATATTGGGGTTGGAGGAATTGGGAAGGATGCAGCCTGCCGCTGCTATTCTTCCGTCCTTTATGATGACAGCGCCGTCATGGAGAGGCGTATTGGGGAAGAATATATTCTTCAGCAGTTCCGCATTCAGGTTTGCATTAACGGTAGTACCGGTCTTAACGGTATCATCCAGCTTTATTTCACGTTCAAATATGACCAAAGCGCCCGTGCGGGAGCGGGACATATCCTCGCAGGCAGAAATAGTCTCGCTAATAGCCATTTCCATTTCTTTGGAGACTTCATTCTTGCCGAATATGTTCATCAATGCACTGCTGCCCACTCGCTCAAGGAGCTTTCGCAGTTCCGGCTGGAAAAGGACTACAAGCACCAGCACACCGAATTCCATAGTCTTGCCCAGCAGATACTTGATGACATAAAGGTCAAGCAGTGTGGCAAGGCCCATTACCACTACAAGGATGATGATGCCGCGCATAACGCGCATTGTTCCGCTCTTGGTAACGAACTTTATTCCCTTATATATCAGGAAAGCAACAATAGCCATGTCCAATATATCCGAGATGCGCAGGTTGCGCAGATAGTTATTCCATATTGTATCGAATATACCGCTCACAGCCCTCACCCCCGTTCGGTAGTAATTATATAAAATCGCAATATCGGCAATATATCAAATTACATTATATATTAAATTATTTTGATTGACAACACTATTTAAAAATAATTTACAGTTCTTTTCAAACAATTTGATATGCGTATCCACGCAAAAAAACAAGAGGCCGCACAAGGCGACCTCTGTGTTTCAATCAAGTTTTTCGTATTCTTCTGTTATTACCGTGACCACATTGCCGCTTACGGAGGCAATTCCTCCTCCGCAACTTGCTTTGAGGATCAATCCTCCATCAAGATACGCGGTAAGCGGGCCTTTATCAAGAGAAAACATAGCATCGGTATGTCCGGGACGAATGCCGCAGCTTCCTCCCTGCCGTCCTTTTGAGTCTTCTTCGGTGTTGATGCGCACGGAATCGCAGATATAAGGGCCAAAGGAGGCATCCGGAGTAACCACTGTAAGCTGAAGTGTTTTCATGCCTCGCTCCTTATCGTCCCGCGTTGGCATATACGTCCTCGATACCGCCGCACATCATGAAATGCTGCTCGGCAATATCGTCACAGGCACCGTTAAGTATCGCTTCGATGCCCTCGATAGTCTTTTCCAGCGGTACGTAAACACCCTTGTATCCCGTGAAGCTCTCAGCAACATGGAATGGCTGGCTGAGAAAACGCTGTATTCTTCTTGCCCTGCGAACGAGTATCTTATCCTCAGGAGAAAGCTCTTCCATACCGAGGATGGCGATAATATCCTGCAGTTCGGCGTACTTCTGCAGCACGCGCTGCACTTCCTTGGCTGCGCGGTAATGGCGCTCGCCCACCACGTCGGGGGTGAGCATACGAGAAGAAGATTCCAGCGGATCAACGGCGGGATAAATACCCAGTTCCACTATTTTTCTCGAAAGGACGGTAGTGGCGTCAAGGTGAGAGAATGTTGTAGCAGGTGCAGGGTCGGTAAGGTCATCGGCGGGAACGTATACTGCCTGAACGGAAGTGATGGAACCGTTACCGGTAGATACGATACGTTCCTGCAGCTTACCCATTTCGCTGGCCAGCGTAGGCTGATAACCAACTGCAGAAGGCATTCTGCCCAGAAGTGCAGACACCTCGGAACCTGCCTGAGTAAATCTGAAAATGTTGTCTATAAACAGCAAGGAGTCCTTATGAGAATGCTCACGGAAATATTCCGCCATGGTAAGACCGACCAGCGGCACGCGAAGACGCGCTCCAGCTGTCTCGTTCATCTGTCCGAAAACCAGCGCGGTCTTATCCAAAACGCCCGACTGCATCATTTCGTTATAAAGATCGTTGCCCTCTCTGGAACGCTCACCTACGCCCGCAAATACGGAATAACCGTCATGCTCAAAGGCGATATTACGGATAAGCTCCATGATGAGAACGGTTTTACCTACGCCTGCACCGCCGAAAAGACCTATCTTTCCGCCGCGGACATAGGGGGTCATCAGGTCGATAACTTTGATACCCGTTTCCAGCACTTCTTCTGCGGCAACGATGTCTGCAAAAGGAGGTGCGGTGTGATGTATGGGCCATTTTTCTTCCGACTCTATGGGCGCTTTCTTATCGATAGGTTCACCGATAACGTTTACCATTCTGCCCAAAGTCTCTTCGCCGACACTTACCATGATCGGCGCGCCGGTATCCACTGCAGTTATTCCGCGGGACATACCGTCCGTGGAATGCATGGAAATACAGCGAACTTCACCGTTACCTCTCTGCTGGGCTACTTCAAGGACAAATTTTTCTCCGTTGTGCTCTATTGTTACAGCGTGGAAAATTTCGGGCAGTTCATTTGGTTCAAATTTTATGTCAACTACCGGGCCGGTTATTCTCATAACCATACCCACAGAACCTTTTGCCATGATTTTCCCTCCTGTTCTTGTGATTGTTTGCGTTTATTCCTCCCGCTCGCCCGCTGTTTCAAGGACATCGGCGGTTACGGTGCTCTGACGCTTGCGGTTTATCTCGCCTTCCAACTGCTCGCAATACTCGGTAGCTGTATCGTAGGCAGAGCGCATTGTCATAAGGGTAGCCGCCTGAGCTCCCGTAGCAGTCTCAAGGACAAAGCGATGGAACATGGCGCGGAAAATGGTCTTCGCCGCTTTCTGTACTACAGTCTCCTTTGCGGGAATGAAAAGGGGCTCTACATCCCCTTCTTCACCCGGCTCGGGAAACATTTCAAACATAGTCGGCGTCTGCACCATCATGTTTGAGTAATGAGGGTAAATAACGTACACACGGGATATTTTACCTTCCCTGCGCATTGCCGCAAGTTCATCAAGCAGTTCTGAACTTCTCTCATACTCAGGCACATCAGCGAATATACGGGAATCCTCCATGGGAATCTCCTTTTCGCGGAAGTATGCCACAGCCTGCTTGCCGCAGGCAAAAAGCAAGTGTTCGCCCAGCTCCCGGATTTTTTCAAGCGCAAAACCCAGTACCTCCGCGTTGAAACCTCCGCAAAGACCCTTGTTGGCAGCCATTACCACCACTGCGGGAGGCGCAGTCGGGTCAGCCGCAGGCACGGTGGCAAGCAGCGCGGAACTGTGGTTTTCGTAAACGCGCAGACATTCGAGGGCGTAAGCGGAATATTGCCCGTAAACTGCATTAAGCTGAGAAAATTTTACCGTGGCAACCGTTTTCATCGCCTTGGTAAGCTTACGTGTGGAGCGTATACCTCTCAGCTGTTTTTTCAAACTCTGTAATGCAGGCATGGTTATACCCTCTTCAAATACTCACCTATAGCTTCCTTAAGGAAGGCTATAAGCTCGCCATCGGCCTTTTGGCCGCTTTTCAGCTTCTCGGTAAGTTCGGGACACTGTACTGTAAAGAACGAATAGAGTCCTTTTTCAAATCTGTCCATTTCCGTAAGTTCCACATGATCGGCAAAACCTTCGGACACAGCAAACAGCAAAAGCGCCTGCTGCCAGTCCTCGAGGGGCTGATAACGGCTCTGCTTCAGAGCCTCCATAAGACGGGCACCTGCATCGAGAGCCTGCCTGGTAGTTTCATCAATATCACTGCCAAGCTGGGTAAAGTCGGCAAGCTCGCGGTACTGGGCAAGCTTGGTACGAAGACTTGCAGCCATCTGCTTCATCAGTTTGGTCTGCGCGGCGCTGCCAACTCGGGACACGGAAAGACCCACGTTTATAGCAGGGCGCTGACCCTCATGGAACAGATCGCTTTCAAGGAACATCTGTCCATCAGTGATGGATATTACGTTTGTGGGGATATATGCGGAAATATCACCCGCGAGAGTTTCTATGATAGGCAGAGCGGTAATAGAGCCGCCGCCAAACTCCTCCGACAGGTGAGCGGAACGCTCAAGAAGTCTGGAATGGAGATAGAAAATATCACCGGGGTAAGCCTCGCGACCCGAAGGACGGTGAAGCAGCAGAGACAGCTCACGATAAGCTACAGCGTGCTTGCTCAGGTCATCATAAACGATGAGAACATCGCGTCCATTATGCATGAAATACTCCGCCATAGCGGTTCCGGCGAAAGGAGCAATATACTGTGTAGCCGCAGAACCGGAGGCGGTAGCAGCCACGATGATGGTATATTCCATTGCACCGTACTTCTGCAGGCGTTCCTTTATTTCAGCGATGGTACTTTCCTTTTGGCCGATCGCTACATAGATACAAATCGTACCCTTACCCTTCTGGTTGATTATGGCGTCAATAGCAATGGCGCTCTTACCTGTCTGGCGGTCGCCGATGATAAGCTCTCGCTGACCCTTACCTATGGGAACAAGAGCATCTATTGCCTTTATACCGGTATGCATGGGTTCACTTACGGGAGCGCGGTCAAGGATACCCGGCGCCTGACACTCGATGGGGCGCTTCTCTCTTGTATAGAGATGACCCTCACCGTCTATGGGCTTACCGACAGCATCAACAACGCGGCCAAGCAAACTGTCGCCCACGGGTACGGACGCTATTCTGCCGAGACGGCGTACGCGGCTTCCGGTTTCTATGTGCTCATAGCTGCCGAATACAACGCAGCCTATGCGGTCAGGCTGAATATCCAGAACCATGCCGCTTTCGCCGCATTCAAACTCAACGACCTCACCGTACATGGTATCGGCAATGCCGTCCATCCAGCAGATACCGTCGGAAAGCTGCATTACACGGCCAAGCTGATAGGTATGTATCTTGGGTTCGAAGCTGCCTGCTATTTTGCTGAACTCTTCAAGCAGTTCCTTGCCCGCCTCATCGGTGGTAACAGGCTCTTTGTTTACTCTTTTCTCAAGATGATACAGTTCTTCCGCTACTGTTGCATCGTATACGGTGTCGCCTATTCTCAGACGAAGTCCGCCGATAAGTTCGGGGTCTTCCTTTATCCACAGAGAAGTCTTTCCGTTAACAGTGGCGAGCAGATCCTTGGTCGCCTGGTCTACCCTCTTGATTATATCGTATTCCAGAGGATGGGCAGATGTAAGGGTAACATAGAGCACCTTATGCATATGAAGATAGCTCATGTCGCCGGGGGTGAGCTTTATCATGCTCAGTATCTCTTCCACGCGCTGAGCTTCCTTATCGCGCAGGCGGGTAAGGTAAGGCTCTTTTGAAAAAAGCTCCTTCACCTCATCTTTCAGCAGCTGAGAAAACTGCTTTCTGACCTTTTCGATCATATTGCGGTGTATCTCGTTGCACTCGCGCTGACCAAATGCCTGTATCTGCTCGATTTTCGCTTGCGCTTCGGCTCGTTCCTGCAGCAGTTCCTCGCTTTCCTCGAATGGCAACTGATCAAAAACAGGTTCTTCAAACACGGGAGCTGTGCTGTTTTCAATAAGTTCAGCCTCGTCCAACTGCATATTTATGCGTTCGCGGCGACCGCGAAAAATCTTGATTATCAGCTTACGAGCAACGAGAAAAAGGATACCTACGAGAAGCAGGAAATTGATTAATACGTACTGTATCTCCATGTTTCTATTCCTTCGTTAATCTGTCGGCAAAGACTGTGGCAAGCTCCGCAGCGTTGCCGCTGAGTCGGTGAAGAAGCGCAGCCTGCTCAGCCTCGGCGTGGGCGCGATAATTGTCCACAAGGCGAAGGCGGGCTTCCTTTGCAAGCTCTACCGATTTTTTGCTGTCCTGATGAATAGTTTCTATCTCTTCCCTTATCTGCTGCTGACGCTCACTGACAAACTTTGCTTTCTTGTCAGCAAGCATAGCGGTATGCTCCTGCTCAGTTCTCTCCCATTCCGCTTTTTTTGCGGCGGCATTTTCTATCTTTTCGCGTCTTGCGTCCATAACGCGGAGCACAGGCTTGAAAAGAAGATTATGCAGGATGATCATAAGCAGGACAAAGCAGATTATCGTCCACAGTGTTATCGATATCTGAACAGTCATATCAGGTTATACCTTGGAAACCAGCATGAAAGCTATGAGAAGGCCGTAGATAGTCAGCGCTTCCATAAGAGCGAGGGCGATGATGAGGGTGGAGCGGATTTCCTTTGCGGCGTCGGGCTGGCGAGCGATACTCTCCATGGCGCTCTTGGCGGTCATACCCTGAGCGATAGCGGGAAATACAGTGCTGAGAGCAATGGCAGCAGCTGCTGCGATAGCGATGATTGCGGAAGTCATAACAAATTATCTCCTTTTTTATCCAAGATTTATTAAGTATAATTTTTATTCTTCAAGTTCGGTTACTTCGTCAAGATAAATAGACGTAAGCATGGTGAATACCAGTGCCTGCAATGCACAGAACAGCAGTGACAGCGCCATCATTATCAGTGGTACGCCTATGGGCAGGATGTGATAAAGCTCTTCCAAAACCATTTCCTCGCCGAAAACATTACCGAAAAGACGCAGGGCAAGAGATGCAGGCTTGATGAACTCGTCCAAAATGAGCAGTGGCAGCATTATGGCAACAGGACTGATAAAGCGCTTGAAATAATGTTTTGCGCCCATGCGCAGACCCGCAAACTGCAGGAATATGAACGTTGCGGCACCGAGTCCTAAGGTAACAGATAGGGACGAAGTAGGAGCCTTGACGTAATCCGTTAGTCCCACACCGGGTATAAGGCCCGAATAGTTGCTGAATATGATAAAGATAAACAGCGATGCAAGGAATGTGAAATACTGACGGGATTTCTTTCTGCCCAGAAGGCC
>JAFYLI010000144.1 GCA_017537165.1 Oscillospiraceae bacterium
CGTCATCTCAATACTCTATGTTCTGCAGGCAGGAAAAACAGAGCGGCGTGAATTTGTACCTCCCCGACTGGGCGAAGGGCTTTATCGCATTACCGTTGGGATGTATTCTGTTGAATTTGCTGTGTCTGCGGAGGTTGAAAACACTGCGGGTTACTCCGAAAGCGCCTACGTCTATGAAGCGACGTTCAATCACAGCGCCAATGAGCAGAAGATACGGGAGCTTATAGGCAATAACGCGGGGGCGGACGGAGATTTGAAAATTTCGGATAACAGCATTGATCTTCTCAATCACGGTATGACCGGCAGGCGCATAGAGTTTGTGTTGCCATATAATGCCCAGCCTGATGCCACCTACGGCTATCAACTGATGGGTATCAGCAAGGCTGATTACGGTGCTGAGGATCTGAGTTTTATGCCCATGGAAAGGGCTGCGCAAAAAGCGATGGAGGGTATTGAGGCCCTTGGTATTTCAGGTTTTGAAATCGTTGAGAGCTACAGTATTGATAAGGAAACCTTGTCCCGCCATACCGCAGCGCGGCTTGAAGCGGAACGGGCGGTGCCCGATGTGAGCGAGGAGGAACTGCAGAAAATATATCCCTTCCTCTACGAACCCATCACAGAGGAGGACGAATGTTACTTCTTCGTGTTCTGCCTTGAACTTGACGATATTCCCGTGCTCACCTCGCCCAGCTCGCAGGTGGAACTGGATATATACGGCGCAGAGCTGTACTGTCTGTATAGCAGAGATGGTATCATTGATCTGCGGTCAAAGCGCTTGCCAAGCGGCGCAAAGCGAATAGGCGAGGCGCAGACGGTTATACCCGCGGACGAAGCCTACGATATACTGCTGGAGTACCTGCCCAAGAGCGCGGGTATGGAGTTTAATACGGAGTTGACTCTCTGCTATGCCTACCATGACCGCAAACGCACCGAACTTCGCCCCACATGGTTAATGAAAATATCGACCGAGGTTGAGAGATTGGGGCTGCAGGCTGATAAAAACGAGATGGTAACTGTGTATAACTATTATGCCATCGATGCCATAACGGGCGAGCCCCTTATCCGAGAGATGAAACTGAAGGACGCATCGTAAATACGATGCACAGATTACTGAAAGGAGCGATAATATGTCCAGAGGTTTGGATCCTAATTTCATAAAAGCCCAGCAGGAATTTTTCAGAAATAAGCATCTTAATCGAGCCAAGGAAACCGCTCCCGACGGCAAGCGTGACAGAAGGATACTTATTGTCGCGGCTGCGGTGTTTGTTGTGCTGGCTGTGCTGTTAATACTGTTCTTATGATAAAAACGGGAACTGCTTCAGGCAGTTCCCGTTTTGCTTATTTCAAATATTCAATTATCATTTCAAATGCGTGGCTTGCCGCTGCGATTCGGATGGCTTCGCGGTCGCCGTCAAGATTCAGCTTGTGGCAGACTGTTTCACCGTCGGCGGCAATGGCAACGTAAACGGTGCCGACCTCGTTGCCGCGGTCGTCCTTGTCGGGGCCTGCCACGCCCGTGGTGCTCACGGCAATATCGGCCTTCATAATGCGCCTTGCGCCCTCGGCCATGGCTCGTGCCACGGGTTCAGATACTGCGCCGAATTCGGCAAGAACGTCTGCATCCACGCCGAGAACGTCGGCTTTGACCTCTGTTGCGTAGGAGACCACGCCGCCGCGGAATACTGCAGATGCGCCCGAAAGATCGGTCATGCGCTTGGCTATAAGGCCGCCGGTGCAGGACTCGGCAGATGCCATGGTCAGTTTGCGCTCCTTCAGCAGGGCAAATGCAGCTGCTTCGGGGGTGTTGAATTTAGTGTTGCTTTCCATAATATTCACCTTGTTTCAAAAGCGGGAGTCGAGCATAGCTCGGCTCCCGCTGTCTTGTGTCAGCGCTTCTTGTGGATTCTTACGTGCTCAATGTTCATAACGGCCTCTTCGATGAGAGCCTCGGCATCCAGTGCCTTCTCTGCCTCAAGAACCTCGGCAAGAGGGGGCTTGGTGCGGGGATGGCGGGGAGTGAATACGGTGCAGCAATCCTCGTAGGGGAGGATGGAAGTCTCAAAAGTGCCTATTTTGCGGGCGATGGCGACGATGTCGTCCTTGTCCATGCCGATGAGGGGACGCAGAACGGGCAGGGAAACGGCAGCGTTGGTAACCGCAAGAGCCTCCATGGTCTGGCTTGCAACCTGACCGAGATTTTCACCCGTAACCAGTGCGCCGCAGCCGTTATCCTTGGCTATGCGCTCGGAAATGCGCATCATGAAACGGCGCATAATAACGGTGAAGAACTCTTCGGGACAGTTGTCGCGGATAGCTTCCTGAATTTTGGTGAAGGGAACCACGGCAACGGTAAGGCGGCCGCAGTAGTCCAGCAGCTCCTCTGCCAAATCCAGCACCTTCTGCTTTGCAAGCTCGGAGGTGTAGGGGAAGGAGAAGAAGTGGACGGGGATTATGGTAACGCCGCGCTTTGCCATCATATAGGTGGAAACGGGGCTGTCGATACCGCCGGAAAGGAGGGAAACGGCCTTGCCGCCCACGCCGATGGGCAGACCGCCTGCGCCGGGGATGCTGTTTGCGTGAACGTAAGCAGCGTAGTCGCGCACCTCGATGTGGACTATCAGCTCGGGGTTGTGAACGTCAACGGTAAGGTGGGGGAATGCTTCGTGAAGCTCGCCGCCAACGTACTGAGAGAGGGCGATGCTGGTCATGGGGAAACTCTTGTCGGAGCGCTTGGACTCAACCTTGAAGCTGGATGCGCCCAGCAGAGCATCGCAGAGGTATTCCTTTGCCATGGCAAGGATAGCGTCCTTGTCCTTTTCGCAGGCAGCTGCGCGGGAGATGGAGGCAATACCAAAGGTCTTGCGCATGATCTCTTCGGCCTCGTCCATATCGATGTCGTCGCTCTGAGGCTCGGCATAGATGGTGGACTGCACGGAATAAATGCGGAATTTGCCCAGACGGGAAAGTCTGCGGCTTATATTGGATATGAGCTTCTGCTCAAAATATTTGCGGTTCATGCCTTTCAGGACGATTTCGCCCTGCTTGAGAAGTAAAATATCGTTCATGTTGTTCTCCTTGGGAAAAATGTATACAACTATTCTAATTCCCTTTGCCTATAAAGTCAATGTTTAGAATTAAGAGCGGGATACGGACATACATTATACAAACTGACATTAACGGAGGTTGCCATGAAAAAACTGATTTCTTTAATTGTTATCATAGCCCTGCTTGCTGTTCCCGCAAGGGCCATGGAGGAGTTTGACGAAAACGAATGGTCTGCGGTGGAGGCGCTTACCGCGGTGGAGGATATACCGCTGAAAGTTCCCTCTGCCATATTGATGGAAAAGGAAACGGGGGAGATCCTTTACGAGCTCAACAGTCGTGAACGGCTGGCGCCTGCCAGCGTTACGAAGGTAATGACTATGCTGCTGATTGTGGAGGCCATAGAAAGCGGTAAGCTGAATTTGGACGATATTGTTACCGCCACAGCTGAGGCCACGGAAAAGGGCGGCTCGCAGATATATCTGAAAGAAGGGGAGCAGATGACGGTGGACGTGCTGCTCAAATGTATTGCTGTAGCCTCGGCAAACGATGCGGCTGCCGCCCTTGCGGAGCATATTGCGGGCAGCGAAGCGGCCTTTGTGAAAATGATGAATGAGCGCGCGGCCCAGCTTGGCATGAAGGATACCGTGTTTTCCAACTGTACGGGTCTGCCGACTGAGGGTGAGCATCTTACCACCGCTTACGATGTGGCTATCATGTCTCGCGAGCTTATCCGCCATGAGCTGGTAAAGAATTATACGAAAATATGGATGGATTCCATTCGCGGCGGAGAATTCGGTATATCCAATACCAATAAACTGGTGCGCTTCTATCAAGGCGCTACGGGTTTGAAAACGGGCTTCACCCATGAAGCGGGCTACTGCGTTGCCGCCACGGCGGAGCGGGACGGAGTGGAGTTTATCGCCGTAGTTATGCACGGCGAGAGCAGCGATGCCCGCTTTGAAAGCGCGAAAATACTGCTGAACCATGCCTTCGCCAATTACACTCTGGTAAGTGCCTTGCCCGACGAAGTGCTGCCACCCGTGGCGGTTGCCTTGGGTGAGCAGGGCTTCGTTCAGCCCGTGCCTGCCCAAAGTCCCAAAATGCTGATGGATAAAAGCGAAGCGGCGGGAGTAACGAAAACCGTAGAGCTTTTGGGCGAGGTGCAGGCGCCCGTTGCGCAGGGACAGGAGCTTGGCAGATTGGTGCTAAGCGCCGCTGACGGAGCGGAGCTTAGCTCTGTGCCGCTGGTGGCAGACTGCGCCGTAGAGAAGCTGAGCTGGTGGCATATATTCGCAAAATACTTGGGCATCATTACAATGAGCTAAAAACAAAAGGATAAAAAAACTTAATCTTGTGCAGGATTATGAGTCATTTATATTGAAATTTTTCGTTTAAAGCTGTATAATATCACGGTTTGAAAATTGACATTCTGATACAAAAGAAGGTTGGACATATGGAACTGAGAAATATAGCCATAATCGCCCACGTTGACCACGGTAAGACCACCATGGTTGACGAGATGCTCAAGCAGGGCGGTGTTTTCCGCGAGAACCAGGCCGTAAATGACAGAGTTATGGACTCCGGTGACCTTGAACGTGAGCGTGGTATAACCATTCTTGCCAAGAATACCGCTGTTCAGTACGGTGACACCAAGATAAACATCGTTGACACCCCCGGCCACGCTGACTTCGGCGGCGAGGTTGAGCGTGTACTGAAGATGGTAAACGGTGTTGTCCTTATCGTTGACGCAGCTGAGGGTCCCATGCCCCAGACCCGCTTCGTTCTGCAGCAGGCC
>JAFYLI010000145.1 GCA_017537165.1 Oscillospiraceae bacterium
CGCATCAGCAGCTGCCTATTGACTTCTTTGAGGTCTATATGATATTTACCGTTTCCATCATCGGTCGCAACAGCGTCCATGGGGCACTCAAGTCCCAACGCAGCTATTGCTTCATATACTTCCGGCCCCGTTTCAAAACAGCATTTGCCAATACCCTCACCAATTGCTGCAACGATATTTGCGGGACTGCCGCCGTATTCGCTGCAAAGTGCGCTAACTGCCTTACCGACTATATCGGCAGCAGTTCCTCTCCACCCTGCATGAACCGCGCCTATTGCCACACTGTCTTCCGCATAAAGAAGAACAGGAATACAATCGGCAATAAAAACAGCAAGGGTAACATCAGGCTCGTTGGTAATAAGCGCATCAGCCTCATAGGGCACGGGATCACTTAGGTTTTCCCTTTTATCTGCAGCTCCCACTTTACGAACGATATCGCTGTGGATTTGGCGGGTTGCAACTATACTATGCGGATCCACTCCGATTGCTGAGCATATAAGGCGGTAGTTTTCTTCCACTTTTTCAGGATCGTCTCCGCGATTGAATCCAAGATTCAGCGAGGAATATATACCCTCGCTAACGCCGCCTTCGCGGGTTGTGAATGCATGGACCACATTAGGGAACCAATCCAGATTATCGGCGGTCATCCAAAACTGCTCGCCTCTCATATTTTCGGTAAAATAATCCATCATTATCAAGCATCTCTTCCGCAGCAGTTCTTATACTTCTTGCCGCTGCCGCAGGGGCAGGGCTCATTTCGACCTATTTTCTTGGCACGGACAGGCTGCTTTTTCACAGTGCCGTCACCTGCTGTAGCACCCGTTGTTATTTGACGGGTCTGCTTGCGCTCCAGCTGCTCTGCCTTTTTGATTTCCACTCTGAACATACGGCGGACAACTTCGTCCTTTATGCCGTTGACCATTGCTTCAAACATTTCGCTGCCTTCGCGCTTATATTCGTCTATGGGCTTAACCTGAGCATAACCGCGCAGACCAATACCTCTGCGCAATTCTGCCATAGCATCAATATGATCCATCCAGTATTCGTCTACAACGTGAAGAAGAACAACGCGCTCAAACTCACGCATAACGGGAGTTTCGCTGCCCGGCATAAGGCCAAAACGTTCTTCCTTCGCATCGTAGAAATCAAATGCGTATTTTTCAAGAAGCTGGCAGAGATAGTCAACAGTATAACTGTTAAGTTCTTCGATGGTGGGGTTTATCTCATCGCCTCTGAGGAAAAGACCAACAAAGGGACGCAGCGCGTTTTTAAGCTCTGCCAGATCGGATACATAGCCGTTCTCCCCTACTACGTCAACAAGATCCTGACGGATAACGCTGCGGATCATGTTCTTGATGCTGGCACTGATGTCTTCTCCGTCAAGAACCTGTCTGCGCTGACCGTAAATGATCTCACGCTGCTGGTTCATTACGTCGTCAAATTCTATGGTGCTCTTACGCATCTGGAAGTTGCGGCTTTCTACCTTTCGCTGTGCCTGCTCAATAGCGTTGGAAAGAATACTCTTATCAATGGGCGTATCCTCATCCAGACCCATAGTTTCCATAATTCCCTGCATCTTTTCGGAACCGAAAAGACGCATGATATCGTCTGTCATAGAAATATAGAACTTGGATTCACCGGGATCACCCTGACGACCGGAACGACCTCTGAGCTGGTTATCGATACGGCGGCTTTCATGGCGCTCGGTACCAACGATGAACAAACCGCCTGCGGCTCTTACTTTCTCAGCCTCAGCAGAAGTAACTGCCTTGAAACGCTCGTAAGCATCCGCGTAGGCCTTTCTTGCTTCGAGAATTACTTCGTCATCAGTATCGGCATAACCCGTTGCCTCGGAAATTACTTCTTCCTCATATCCGGCCTTGCGAAGTTCATTCTTGGCCATATATTCGGCATTACCGCCAAGCATGATATCGGTACCACGGCCTGCCATATTGGTGGCAATGGTAACAGCGCCGAATTTACCCGCCTGAGCAACTATCTCAGCTTCTTTCTCATGCTGCTTTGCGTTGAGCACGTTATGGGGTACGCCTTCGCGCTTGAGCATCTTGGAGAGCTGTTCGCTCTTTTCAATGGAAATGGTACCGACGAGAACAGGCTGGCCCTTCCCGTAGCACTCTTTTATTTGATTGATAATGGCGCGATTCTTGCCGTTCTCGTTTTTATATACGGCATCGGAATCGTCTATTCTTGCAAGAGGCTTATTGGTGGGGATCTCAATAATATCGAGATTATAAATAGCCATAAATTCTTCTGCCTCGGTAAGGGCTGTACCGGTCATACCGGACAGCTTCTTATAAAGACGGAAGTAATTCTGGAAGGTAATGGTTGCAAGAGTCTTGCTCTCGCTTTCTACCTTAACGTGTTCCTTGGCTTCTATCGCCTGATGGAGACCCTCATTATAGCGTCTGCCGAACATAAGACGTCCGGTAAACTCGTCAACTATGATTACCTGACCATCTTTGACCACATAGTCGATATCCTTATGCATGATACCATGAGCCTTAAGGGCCTGATTGATGTGGTGGGACAAGGTGGAGTTTTCTATATCAGAAAGGTTTTCTATACCGAAAGCAGCCTCTGCCTTTGCGATACCGCGAGCGGTAAGAGTTGCAGACTTTGCCTTTTCGTCAACGACGTAATCGGCATCGGTCATATCGTCGGCATCCTCTTTTTCGTCAACGGTAGCAAAAACCTGCTTTCTCAGCCGCTTTACGAAGTCATCTGCCTGCTGATAAAGAGCCGTGGATTCATCACCTTTACCGGAAATGATAAGAGGAGTTCTTGCTTCATCGATAAGGATGGAGTCGACCTCGTCCACAATACCGAAAACGTGTCCGCGCTGGACCATGCTGCGCTTATAGATGGCCATATTGTCACGGAGATAGTCAAAGCCCATCTCGTTATTGGTACCGTAGGTAATATCCGCAGCGTAGGCAGCCTGGCGCTCCGCGGAGTTCATATCGTGGATTATAAGGCCAACGGTAAGGCCGAGGAAGCGGTGCACCTTACCCATCCACTCGCTGTCGCGCTTGGCCAGATAGTCGTTTACCGTAACGACATGAACGCCCTCTCCTGTAAGCGCGTTAAGGTAAGAAGGAAGGGTTGCTACAAGTGTCTTACCTTCACCGGTCTTCATCTCGGCAATACGTCCCTGATGGAGCACGATACCGCCAATAAGCTGAACACGATAATGGCGCATACCCAGTACACGGTCAGATGCTTCGCGAACGGTAGCAAAAGCCTCGGGCAAAATATCATCCAAAGTTTCACCCTTTGCAAGGCGAGCCTTGAACTCAGGGGTCTTTGCCTTGAGCTGTTCGTCGCTGAGATTTCTGTACTCAGCTTCCAAAGCTTCTATCTTATCTACGATAGGGGTTATTTTTTTTAGCTCACGCTCACTGTGAGTTCCGAATATCTTAGTAAAAAGTCCCATTAAATTATCTCCTGCGTGCTGTGCGTTTATTTGAAAGAGAACATTATTATCTCATCGTATACTATAATAAGTTATTATAGCACATCTATTCCAATAAAAAAAGAGAATTTTTGCGAATATGACAAGTAATTTTGCACGGAATATTGATAAAATAATTTTCTTTTTTTGCCTTTGTGTTCTATCTGTTCTCATCATGCTCGGCTATCGGCTTTTCTTGCCATTGCCGCTATCACGTGGTACACTTACTTTGAGGTGGCTGCCATGACGGAACATGATCTTCTCGCTATTATCAAAACCAAATACAGCGCTATACTTTCCGACAAATTAGCAGGTATATACGTACACGGTTCCATAGCCTTCGGCTGTTTCCGTTGGGCAATCAGCGACATAGATTTTCTCATTGTGGTAAAAGAGGCGTTAACGCAATTTGAAAAGGAATCGCTTATAAAAGTTCTGTTGGAGCTCGAATCCGCAGCACCGCCCAAGGGTTTTGAAATGAGCGTTATCCTTGAAAGCGTATGCTCCCCTTTCGTTTACCCAACACCTTATGAACTGCATTTTTCAAACGCTTACCTGGAGCGATTCAGAACTGACCTTGCAGGACAATGCCGCAGACTCAACGGCACCGACAAAGACCTTGCGGCGCATATAACGGTAATGCGCGCAGTCGGTTTTCCCCTCATCGGCAAAGCTATCGACGAAGTATTTGCCGAAGTACCTCGCGAAAACTACATAGACAGCCTTATGTACGACATAGCGAACGCCGCAGATGACATCATAAGTTCCCCGGTATATTTCACGCTCAATCTCTGCCGCGTATTGGCATATCTCCGCGATGGTATTGTACTTTCCAAGGCGCAGGGCGGTGATTGGGGAGAAAAACACATCCCGCAGTATTCCACACTTATAACCACCGCTATGATGGCATATACCAACGGGATCGAATTTGCCGCAGAAGAAGAGGAACTGCAGAATTTTGCAGCATACATGCTGCAAGAGATACATGGGCTCCATGAGTCTACCGCCACGAGGTAACCATCCACTACGCCGATAGCACTATTTCAGAGACAAAGAATCTTTTCGGTGTCGTCATAGACGGCGAGAAATATGAAACACAAGGCGGCGAGCGTCCCGAATTTTTATCCGCTATATCAGGATAAAAACACACACCGAGGTAAATACAATGAACGATACATTTACTTGGAAACTCATAAAAGAACTCACTGACAAAAATGTGCTTGGCGCTGAGGGCCTTGTCGTTGATCCAACAAATACCCGTAAAACCGCAAGGGCGATAGTAATCGACAAAGACGGTCTTTATGCCGTTATGTACGCGGAAAACTTCGGACTTCACTCCCTGCCCGGCGGTGGCATGGAGGAAGGCGAATCCCCGGAGACCGCACTTCGCAGAGAAATACTTGAGGAAACCGGCTGCAGCTGCGACATTATTGAGCCTTTGGGCATCATAACTGAGAACCGTTTTCACGCAAACTACACTGCCGTTTCCTATTATTTTGTTGTCAAATGCACAGGTGAAAATAATGATCCTCAGCTCACACAAGCAGAGCTTGACAACGGTACAATTCTCAAATGGTGCAGCTTTGATGAAATGCTCCATCTTATCAAAGATTGCGAGCACACCACAAATCAGCGCAAGTTCCTGCAGGCTCGTGACATTGCCGCATTGGAGGAATATCAGGCATGTGTTCTCAGCACTTGAATATGCATAAAAATACACAAAGAGAGGAACGATACTCAATCGTTCCTCTCTCTTTTTTCAGCTTTCGCTGACCAGTTTTCCGCAGATATGTTCCGGCGCAAGACGCAGCAGCAAGGTCTTATGGGCGGCAGATTTTATCTCACGTTGAATATATTCCTCGTCCTGAGTAAATTTATAGCTGAGTTTTGTTGTTATATCGGCAACCATAGTCTCATCTGCAATTATTTCTACTCTTCCGAAAACTATGACGCTCTTTACATCAAGAGCCCAATTCCCCTCTTTTCGTGTTCCTTCATCATATACACAAACAGACACTTTATCGCATTTTTCAAGGGCCTCAATACGGTGTCCGCCTTTGCCGCAATGAAAATATATACACCCGTCAGCCTCGTTATAAAAGTGGTTCATAGGTGAACCATAGGGATATCCGTCATCCCCTATTACAGACAAAACGGAACGTTTCTCCGCTTTCAGCAGTTCTATACACTCTTCGTTGGAAAGCTGTTGTTTTTTTCTTGTAAGTTCTCTAAACATAAATACCACCTATTTCTCCATAAAATATGCTTGACCGCACTGCACATATCCGCAACTTTCATAAAGCCGCATCGCCTCAGGATTATTTACATTTACATACAGACGCATCCCCGTCGCATTCAACTCCTTCCTCAGCCGTTCGGCCTCAGCCATCAGCATGCGTGCAAACCCTCTTCTTCTAAAAGACGGCTCTACCCACAGTTCATCCACATATACGTATCCACATTTTACGCGGCTGACCTTAGGCATGTAGATGAGTGATATCCAACCCACATAACGGCCTTCACATAACACTGCATACACATAAAGGTTCGGGTCGGAAAGCTCGCGTATCGCTTCATCGCTGCTGACCGTCTGCGCAGGTTCCCGCTCAATCCCCTTCTCCCGCCAATACAGCATATCTTCAAACATGTTGTAATTATCTGCGTTTATTCTTTCAACGGTGCTCAATATCATCACCTCATACACATATTAACTCCGTATATGCGAATTGACAATATCTCTTTTATATGTTAAAATTCACTGATATATAAACAGTGCATTTCTGCCTGAAGATTGCGAGGATTTTCACAAATGAGCAAGGGAAAATTTTATATCACCACCCCTATTTACTACCCTTCCGATAAACTTCATATAGGCCACACCTACTGCACCGTAGCTACCGATGCAATGGCCCGCTATAAGCGCATGACCGGCTATGACGTCATGTTCCTTACCGGTACCGACGAGCACGGCCAGAAGATCGAGGATAAGGCCGCTGCCGCAGGCGTTACCCCCCAGCAGTTCGTTGACAACATCGTTCAGGGCGAAAAGGGCATTCTTGACCTTTGGCGGCTTATGAACATTTCCAACGATCGCTTCATCAGAACCACCGACGATTATCACGTTGCCGCTATTCAGAAAATCTTCAAGAAGATGTATGACAACGGCGACATCTATAAGGGAACCTATAAGGGCAAGTACTGCAAGCCCTGCGAAAGCTTCTGGACCGAAAGCCAGCTGGTTGACGGCAAGTGCCCCGACTGCGGCCGTGAAGTTCAGGACGCAGAGGAAGAGGCATACTTCTTCCGCCTTTCCAAGTATGCAGACAAGATTCAGGATCTTCTTGAGAACACCGATTTCCTTGAGCCCCGTTCCCGCGTAAACGAGATGGTCAACAACTTCATCAAGCCCGGTCTCGAGGACCTCTGCGTTTCCAGAACCAGCTTCACCTGGGGCGTTCCCGTAGATTTTGATCCCGGCCACGTTGTATACGTTTGGGTTGACGCTCTCTTCAATTACACTACCGCTCTCGGTCTTTTCAATGACAAGTACAATGATTACGATGAATTCTGGCCTGCTGACGTTCATTTCGTAGGTAAGGAGATCGTTCGTTTCCATTCCATTATCTGGCCCGCCATGCTCATGAGCATGGGTATGCCTCTGCCCAAGAAGGTCTTCGGCCACGGCTGGCTCCTTCTGGACGGCGGCAAGATGTCCAAGTCCAAGGGCAACGTTGTCGATCCCTACGTTCTCGCAGAAAAGTTCGGTGTTGACGCACTTCGCTTCTTCCTGCTGCGCACCTTCCCCTTCGGCTCCGACGGTAACTTCTCCAACGAGTCCCTCATCCAAACCATCAACGTAGACCTCGCCAATGACCTCGGCAACCTTGTAAGCCGTACCGTTGCAATGGTTCAGAAGTACTTCGACGGCACCCTTCCTCAGGATCAGGAAACCGATGAAACTCTCGACCAGCCTCTGGTAGATATGGTTGCTGCTCTGCGCGACAGCTACGAAGCATACATGGAGAAGTACGCTTTCCAGAACGCTCTTGCCGAAGTATTCAAGGTCATCTCCCGCGCCAACAAGTACATTGACGAGAATGCACCTTGGGTTCTCGCCAAGGACGAGAGCAAGAAGGCTCGCCTTGCACGCGTTATGTACACCCTCCTTGAGAGCATCCGTGTTTGCGCAGCTCTGCTTATCCCCTTCATGCCCGAAAGCTGCACAGAAATCATGAAGCGCATCGGCGCCTCCGAGTATGGTTGGGACAGCCTCAAGGGCTTCGGCGTTCTGCCCATGGACGTTACCGTTGCCGCAGGCGACGTTCTCTTCCCCCGCATTGACGCCGAGAAAGCTCTTGCCGAGCTGGAAGCTGCCGCCGAGGCAGCAAAGAAGGCCACTCTGCCTCCTCTCGAGATTGAGCCCTTCGCCGAGGAAAACGTTGATTTCGAAACTTTCTGCAAATCCGACTTCCGCGTAGTCAAGGTAAAGGATTGCCAGCCTGTCAAGAAGAGCAACAAACTTCTCAAGTTTACTCTTGATGACGGTTCCGGCACCGATCGTCAGATCCTTTCCGGCATAGCAATGTACTACAAGCCCGAGGATCTTATAGGCAAGACCCTCGTTGCAATAGTCAATCTGCCTCCCCGCAAGATGATGGGTCAGGACAGCTGTGGCATGCTTCTTTCTGCAGTCCACACCGAGAAAGGCGAAGAACGTCTCAATCTTCTTATGCTTAATGACGCTATTCCCGCAGGCGCAAAGCTCTGCTGATAACACAACAACTAATATAAAGCAGCGTTCCACACTCAGGAACGCTGCTTTTATGTAATTATTACCAATTACCGCTATGCATATTTGTGCATTTTTGTTGCAATAATAGAATGCCAAATATGAACACGTTTAGGTATTGCAAACAATAATGATTATTGTTATGATAAGGCTACAAAAAGGATATGCTAATCCTGAATATAAATGAGGTGCAAAACTATGAATATGTACAAGTGGATAGACAACATGATCCATACCGATTATAAGAAGGCTCTCCCCGTTCTCTCCTTCCCCGCTGTTCAGGATCTTTTTGTAACCGTAAGAGAATTGGTTGCAAGTCCCGAGCTCCAGGCAATGGGCATGAGAATGATTGCCGATAAGTACGATATGCCCGCAGCTATCAGCTACATGGACCTTTCCGTTGAAGCAGAGGCCTTTGGCGCACAGACCGTATACGCAGCCGACGAAGTTCCCACCATTATCGGTACCCTTATTTCCACCCCCGAAGAAGCTGAGGCTCTTAAGGTTCCCGAACTGGGCGCAGGCCGTACCGGTGTTAACGTTGAAGGTATCAAGAAGGCAGTCAAAATCATCTCTGACCGTCCTATCATTGCCAACTGCATCGGCCCCTACTCTCTGGCAGGCCGTCTGATGAACGTAAACGACGTAATGCTTTATTGCTATGAGGAGCCCGAAATGGTTCACACCGTCCTCGATAAGGCAACCGAGTTTATCATCAAGTATGCAAGAGCATTCAAGAACACCGGTGCTGACGGTGTCATCCTCTCCGAGCCTCTCGCCGGTCTTCTCTCCCCCCAGCTTATTGAAGAGTTTTCCACTAACTATATCAAGCAGATAGTTGACGAACTTCAGGATGAGAGTTTCATCATCATTTATCACAACTGCGGCAACGCAACAATGAAGCTCACCAAGGAAATTGCCGCTACCGGCTGCAAGGTTTTCCATTTCGGTGATGCTATCGATATGAAGACTATCCTTGAGCTTATGCCCGAAGATTGTCTGTGTCTCGGCAACATCAGCCCCTCCAAGCAGTTCCGTCACGGTACTCCCAAGTCCATCCGTCTCGACACTCAGCGTCTGTTGGAGTCATGCAAGAATCACAAGAATTTCCTTATCTCTTCCGGTTGCGACGTTCCTCCCCTTACCGACTGGGAAAACATTGATTCTTTCTTCAACACCGTCAACGCTTTCTACTATCGTCAGCGTCTGTTCGATCTCGTAAAATAAAACATTCAACGTACATCCCGATATTCTGTGGTTCGCCATGGAATATCGGGATTTTTCTTGTGCTTAATTCATGGCTATTGCAAAATATTCCCTATCCATATATACTTGATACATCTTTTTATCACGGTAGGTTTGAAATGAAACGATACATAATAATTATACTTTCAATATTACTGCTTGCACTTTTTGTAGGTTGCAATGAGGTCGAAATACCGCAGCAGCCATCTGTTCCAACAGAATCCGCTGCACCCGAACCCACTCTCGAGCCTACTCCCGAGCCTACTCCCGAACCCACTCCCGAGCCTACTCCCGAACCCACTCCCGAGACTACTCCCGAGACTACTCCCGAACCCACTCCCGAGCCTACTCCCGAGACTACTCCCGAACCCACTCCCGAACCCACTCCCGAGACTACTCCCGAGCTCACTCCCGAGACTACTCCCGAGACTACTCCCGAGCTCACTCCCGAGACTACTCCCGACCCCACTCCCGAGACTACTCCCGAACCCACTCCCGAGACTACTCCCGAGAC
>JAFYLI010000016.1 GCA_017537165.1 Oscillospiraceae bacterium
ATCGGAACATTTTCCCGTTTTTCTGCGTCTTATAATTACACCTTGCACCTAAGCAAACGGAGCGTCGAGGGCGACGCTCCCTACAACCTATTCATGCCACAGTTCAAAGGGGGCAAAACCATGAAACGCGTCATTTCATCGTTCCTTGTATTTCTGTTGCTGCTTTTCTGCGGATGCGGGGGCAATTTTGCCGTAAACCCCTTAGTGGGTGTCTGCCTTATGGTAAATGACAGTCTGTACATCTGTGACAGCGCAGTTGCAGACGGCGCACTTCCTTCTACTCTTGAAAGCATCGGAAGTATAAATAATTTCGGAAGTGCCCTACCCAAGAGCAACTTTGAATCTACCTCCAATGATTTTGGCAGCGAAATATTGCAAGAACCTAACGCAACCGATAAAGTTTATACATACAATGCTGACAAGGAGCAGCACTGGCTATATCTCCGCTGCGATATTTGCGTTGCACTGGACAATGTTCTATATATTGCCGATAGCGATTCCACCGTTGCAGAGCTACCCGAGGGATGTACCTCTGTCGGTAGTATAGCAAGGTGCATTGAAAAAGGAGTTCCCACCGAGCAACTTGAATCATTGGGAATTGCCGCAGATACGGAAATATTCGTCAACCCTAAGGATACGCAGCACATATACGCTGTGAAGAAACTATCCAACGGTGTACGCTACCTTCCCCTCACGCAATTTATCAACATAGACATTGAATAAACAACAGCGCCCCGTATCAAAAGATACGGGGCGTTACACTTTATATATTACTTCTTCTTATTGGGGACAAGGAAGATGAATACAAGGGAGCTGATGAGCAGCATATAGGGGTAGAACAGATTGGGGATGATCTGGAATGCGGAAACCTCTTCGCCCATATTGCTTACGGTGCTGATAGCGACCAGCATCTGTGCACCGTAGGGAATGATACCCTGGAAGATGCAGGAGAATGTATCGAGGATGGAAGCTGTCTTGCGGGAGCTTACGCCGTAATCCCCTGCCATTTCCTTGGCGATGGGGTTAGCCATAACGATGGCAACGGTGTTGTTGGCGGTGGCGATGTCCATCGCACCGACAAGCAGACCCATACCGAGCTGGCCGCCCTTTTCGCCCTTGAATACGCGCTTGATCCATGCAAGCAGAGCATCGAAGCCGCCGAACACACGGATAAGAGCGCAGATGGCGGAAACGAGGATAGCAACCATGGTGGTTTCATACATACCGGATGCGCCTGCGCCCATATTGGCCAGCAGGTCGGTAACAGCGATCGCACCGGTGGCCAGCATAATGATGGAGCCGGAAACTATACCGATAAGCAGTACGATGAAAACGTTGATGCCGATGATGCCGCCGATAAGAACGAGGACATAGGGCACGATCTGCAGCAGGTTATACTCTTCGGGAACGAAATCGCCGCTGTAGGTGCTGAGAGAAAGAACGATGATGATAACGAGGGTAACGACCGCTGCGGGAAGAGCGATCCAGAAGTTCTCGCGGAACTTATCCTTCATCTGGCAGTCCTGACCGTTGCAGGCTGCGATGGTGGTATCGGAAATAAAGGAAAGGTTGTCGCCGAACATTGCGCCACCCATTACGGAACCGATGCACAGAGGCAGGCTGAATCCGGATGCGTTGGAAACAGCAACTGCGATGGGCGCGATAAGGGTAATGGTACCGACGGAGGTGCCCATAGCGCAGGAAACGAAGCAGCTGACAACGAAAAGAACTGCAACGGCAAAGCGGGGCGGAATTACGCTAAGCAGGAAGTAAGCTACACTGTTAGCGCTGCCGCGGCCTACTACGCCGACGAAAATACCTGCCATCATGAAGATAAGGATCATGGTGATAATATTCTTATCGCCAACACCCTCACCCATTATACGCAGCTTCTCATTGAACTCCAGCTTGCGGTTCTGCAGGCAGGCAACAAGCAGAGCAATAAGGAATACTACTACGATGGGGATATTGTAAAAACCCATGGGTATTTTCAGCACATATTCAAAAATAAGACCGAGACCCAAATACAAAACAAGAAATACGCCGATAGGCAGCAGTGCTGCGGCATTTCCTTTTTTCATTTTAATTCCTCCAATAAAGCCAATAAATTGCACAATCTGATATATAATACTCTTTTTAATTGTATATGTCAACCTAAGGGGGTATAATTCCCTTTTTGATAGAAAAACAGCCTCCGTTCAAGGAACGAAGGCTGTTGGTTTAAGCTTTTATTACCACTGACGGTAATCCTTGATGCCGTTGGCTTCTTCTCTTGCCTTGCGGGCCAGCTCGGTGTAAAGACCGTACTCGTGCTCTTCGCAGCACTGAGTGTAAGAGGGGTCTACGCCGGGGTGGCGAGGCAGGGGAACATCCTGCTCAACGAGGATATCCTGAACCTTGCGGATGTTAACGTCGCGGACGCTTACGCCGTCAGCAACTGCAACAGCTGCTGCAACACCTGCTGCCTGACCGGTACCTACGCACTGGGGAATGAGGGTGAGCCAGTCGATAGCAACGTCGTCTGCAGAGATGTGTCTGCCGGGGCAAAGGAGGTTTTCAACGTCCTTGGGCAGAATTGCGCGGTAGGGGATCTCAATGGGAGCGCAGTCGTTGATGAGGCAGATGGTGGAGTGCCATGCGATAACGTCATCAAACTTGGTGGAGAATGCGAAATCGTTGGGAGTCATGATATACTCACCCTGCAGACGGCGGCTGCAACGGCAACCCAGCTGGGGAGCGATATCAAGAATATATGCATCGCGGAAAGCGATGGGGCAAGCTTCCTTCAGGTATGCAAGAACGTCACGCATGGTGTCGCGGGTGTTCATCTCGGTCTCGGTCTGGTCCTTGATCTTGGAGCAGTCGCGGTCAGCGTGCCAGTTGTTCATCCAGATCCAGTCATACTTGCTGCCGGGGATGGTTGCGCAGCGGAAGCCTGCGATCTCACCGATGCGCTTGTAGATAGCGCCAGCCAGATGGCGGTTAGCCTTCTGCCACTCGTAGTACTTATTCCAGTCTACGCCGCCGATACGCCAAACCAGAGCGGTGGTGTTGGAGCGGGTATTGCTGTCGGCCAGTTCCTTATAGGGAGTGCCGGTCTGATAGAAGATATCGCCGTCGCCGGTAGCGTCGATGATAACCTTTGCCAGCAGAGCCTTACGGCCTTCCTTACTTTCGAAGATAACGCCCTTGAGTTCGTTGCCTTCCATGATGGGACGAACGCCCATGCTGTGGTACTGAACGCGGATGGCATCCTTATGCTCCAGGAGCATCTTATCCATCTCGATCTTCAGCTGGTTAGGCTCGTAGTAAACGGCGCGGACGAGGCGCTTAGGCTCGCTTTCGCTTACGCAGCCGTGGATGGATGCCCAAATGTCCAGCAAAGCGGGGTCAGAGGTGCCGATCTGCTCATTGGTGGGGCCAAGAACTGCGCCGGGGATCTTCTCCAGACGGGTAAACCACTCTTCCTGAAGACCGCGTACGAAGCTCTTATCGTACCAGCTGAGCTTGGGAACCATCAGTACATAGCCGCCGGTAACGTCGCCGCCCATGTAGCCGTAGCGTTCCATAATAACTATATTCTTTGCGCCTGCGCGTGCTGCTGCGATAGCGGCACTGTGGCCTGCGCTGCCGCCGCCGACGATGAGTATGTCGCATTCATCGTAAACGGGTATTTCTCTTCCGGGTTCAACATAAGTCTTGCTCATTAATAAAGCTCCCTTCAAATAATGCTTAATAGGTTAAGTATATCACACTGCCGCTTCAAGTCAACAGTACATAGCGCACATTTCTTTTCCTGCGCCACTTTTCTCCTTTACCACGGAGTATTGAAAGGCGAGGCAAAGTATGATAGAGTGAAGCATATATAAAATTACCGCAGGAGGGCCATTATGATCACCGAAAAAATCAATTATTTTGAAGCAAAGGGCCGCGAAAACACAGAGGCCACACTGAAGCTGGCTATTGAAGCCGCCCGCGCACTGGGTATAAAGGATCTCGTACTTTCTTCCACCGAAGGCAACTTCGCCAAGCTGCTGGCTGACGAGATCGACCACGAGGGTCTTAACATCACCATCGTCACTCACGCATACGGACAGATGAAGCCCAACACCAATCCCATGCCCGTAGAGCTTCGCCGCCACCTTATAGAAAAGGGCTTTAATCTCTGCACCGCAGCTCACACTCTCAGCGGCGCTGAGCGCTCCCTTTCCAACACTTTCGGCGGAGTTTACCCCGTGGAGATCATCGCGCACACCTTGCGTATGTTCGGTCAGGGAACCAAGGTTTGCGTTGAAATATCCGCTATGGCGGCAGATGCAGGCTTCATTATGAGCGGTGAACCCGTTATGGCAGTTGGCGGCACCGGTCGAGGCGCAGACACCGCGATAGTGCTTCGTCCCGAAGTTTCCAGCAACATTATCAAGACCAAAATCGACAGAATTATTTGCAAGCCCATTGACTGACAAATAAATGCAGCGGAGATAACCCGAGGTTATCTCCGCTGTTCTGTTATGTAATCTTAAAATCTGCCGATGTCGCGGGCTATCATGAATGCAGAGCCCGTGGCGTTGGTTATATTCTTAGGTGTAATGCAGTCGCCTATCTGATGGAACTCGCCTGCACAGAAGCGCAGAGCCAACGCATCCTCGCTCATAGGACGCTGGCCAACTGCGTAGATGACCGTATCGGCAGCAAAGAACTGCTCGCCCTCGGCGGTTTCACCCACAACACCGTCTGCCTTGATTTCCATGGCTCTGGTATTCAAATTGACCTCTATCCCCTGCTTTGCCAGCTCGGCGCGCAGGCCGATGGCATGGAGGAAGTTGCCGCCGTCGTTAATGCTGTCCGCCATTTCAAGTACCTTGACCTTACGGCCCAGCATGGACAGATATATGCCCAATTCCAGACCTACAAGGCCCGCTCCGAGGATGCAGACATCCTTGCCGACCTTATCTGTATTGAGATATGCAAATTCCGCGCCAAGCACGTTCTCTCCGTCAATGCCGGGGATATTGGGCTTTACGGGTCTTGCGCCCGTTGCGGCAATAATAACGTCCGCACCGATCTTCTCGGCGTATTCGGGGGTAACTTCGGTATTGAGGCGCAGATCAATGGCAGCCTTCTTTACAGCGCGCTCCTGACGATCAAGGTACAGGTCAAGTCTGCTCTTGAAGGGCACATTCTTCTCGCAGCGGATAGCGCCGCCCAGCTGTCCCGTCTTTTCGCAGAGAATAACTTCGTGGCCGCGCTCGGCGCAGGTGAGAGCCGCCTGCATACCGCCGATACCGCCGCCTACTACCAGCACCTTCTTGCTGTTTACCACTCTGGGATGGTCATACTTCATATCCAGCTCGTGGCCGGTTTCGGGATTGACCGCGCAGTAGGGCTCGCCGCAGTTCATTTCGCTGGAGAAGCAGCTCAGGCAGCGCAGGCAGGGTTTTATCTCCTCTTCCCTGCCGGTACGGATTTTCAGAGGCAGGTCGGGGTCAGCCAGCAGAGCGCGTGCCATTTCGACAACGTCAGCCTGACCGGATGCAATTATCTCTTCCATCATCTCGGGATCGCCCAGCGCACCGATAGTGGCAACGGGAGTCTTGACGTGCTTCTTTATCTCAGCTGCATACTTTACGTTGGGGCCTTCGCCGATGAACATACTGGGATGGGTAACGGCAAAGACTTCGTCAACCTCGTGGTTACCTGCAGAAACGTGGATAAGGTCGCAGATGCCGTCAAGCTGCTTGGCAAAAGCGATACCGTCCTCGATGCCGTAACCGCCGTCATAGCATTCACTGCCGCTGATACGCACTTCGAGGGGGAAACCTGCGCCGCAGGCCTTCTTGATAGCCTTGCATATTTCTACGGTGAAGCGGGCGCGGTTCTCAATATCGGGGCCGCCCCACTTATCCTTGCGGGTGTTGGTCTTGGGAGATACGAACTGATGGAGCAGCCAGCCGTGGCCTGCGTGGAGCAGTATCATACCAAATCCTGCTCTTTTTGCAGTAAGAGCAGCCTGAGCGTACTTCTCAATGGTGCGCTCAATTACCTCTTCGGGCATCTCGGGAACGAGGCGATCGCCTACCTGCATTTCAACGGGGCCGTATGCAAAGCCCATGCCCTTTGCACCCATGAAAGAGGGTACTCGGTTAGCGAACATACCTGCGTGCTGCAGCTCAGCGGTAGCTATTGCGCCGTGGCGGGAAATGGAGTTTGCAACGCGGCAGAGAGGACTGAATGCACGGGGATCCTCTATGCATACGTGGTTAGCGCCGCCCTTGCCCAATTCTGCGTCTACAATAAGCTCGCAGCTGGCAACGGAGGCCGCGCCGCCCATTGCTTTGCGTTCAAAATAAGCAGCAGCGCCGAGGGGCAGAATGTTATCACCCGTCATGTTTTGGTATCCCGTGGGGGATGCAAAAATTCTGTTGCGGAAAAGGGTATTGCCCAGCTTTATGGGTTCAAAAAGGTGGGGATATTTGATTCCACTCATTAAAAGCACTTCCTTATAGTATATTTCATTCTCCGCTCAAAGCGGATTATCCAAAAGCTCCATCAGCTTATCATTGTCCAGTATCTTCACCCTGCCGCGTTTCTTTCCAACCAGACCCATTTGGGTCAGCTCGGCCAACGCGGAGGTAACATTGGCGCGGGATATTCCGATAAGCTGCGCCAATTCTTCGTGGGTAACGCGGGTATATCCGTCTTCGTCCTTATCCGCCTCCCGCAGGAACACAATAGCAAATGCCGCCTTCTGCAAAACGGACATAGGCGCGGAGCATACGCTGCGGATGCGGCTTATGCACAGACTGTTGCGCACGCAGCGGAAGAGGGCTATCATCATTTCGGGCATAGCAGAAATCATTTTCTCTGCTGCGTCAAGTGGAATGGTTACAAGATTTACATCCGTTACGGCAACTATGGAAGGATAAAACCCCTCTTCCCCCGACCACAGAGCCTCTATTCCCAATACAGACGGCGCCGTAAGGGATTCGCAAAGCTTTTCGTTGCCGTTATCAAAGAAGTGGACTATATTCACCGAGCCTTCCGTAACGCAGGTAAGCTCACTTACGGTCATGCTCTGCTCATGAAGCAGAGTTCCGGCCTTGACGGTTTTGGGCGAACCCAAGGCAATGAGCTTCTGCCATTGCTCATCGGCCAGTTCCACAGGGGTAAGAAAATTAAACTTATCGCGGTTGATAACCACAGCGCCACCTCTTCCCTTTGCTGATAATTAATTTTACATTAAATCCTATGAAAATTCAATGTTTTAATTCAAAGAGAAAGAAATATCCCCCAACGGCTCAAGGAACCGTTGGGGGAACTCTTATGTATTGTACTTATCGAATACCACGCTTACGGCAACTTACTTTGCCATATAATCGTCGTATGCTTCCTGATATACGGCCAGCAGGTTGGGCAGACCAATCTTCTCGAAGCCTGCTTCGTAAGCAGCCCACTCGGACATAGGCTTGGAACCGTCAACGAAAGCAAGGAAGTTCTCCTGCATGTAGGTCATAACGTCGGAGGAGTAAGTTGCGATTTCGCCCAGCTGCTCAGCGGTATAGCTCATACCGGAGGGCAGTTCGTATGCGCCGTCATAGTTGCTTCTGTCATCAAGATAATTATAAGCCTCGATAACCAGTTCGCCGCCGGGATAGTTATAGTGAGCGGTGTTGATATCCAGACCGGGATCACAGATGGTGTTCAGGCAGTAAATGAGGAGCATCATGGTGTAGTTCTGGCCTGCGGGATGGTTGTAGAGAAGTTCTACGACCTGGCGCTCGCCGGCTTCATTGTACTCCCATGCAACGCCTTCAACGCCCCAGCTCATGTAGTCAGCGCCTTCTTCGCTGTATCTCCAGTCAAGCCAAGTCATTGCAAGAGGAATATTGTTGCACTTTGCGCTTACGGAGCCGGAGCCGTAGTATACGCGGCTGCGCTCGTCGCCAAGGTGGAGAGTCTGACCCTCGTAGAGAACGGGATCCCTAAGTGCCAGCCACTTTGCATCGGGATCGTCAAGAACGCCGCGCTCGGTGGAGCAGTCGGAGGTAGCAAGAACCATGTAACCGTAGCGGTCGCCTTCCCACTTGGGGCGGAAGGTTTCAACGGTGGTATCGGGAGTGCTCTGCCAATCGGGATCGAACAGACCTTCCTTGAACCACTGAGCGATATCGGTCATGAGCATCTCATCGCGATAGTTGGTGTGAGCCATGTAAACCTGCTTATTCTCGTCTACGTAGATCTGGGGGCCATATGCGTTTACGAGAGCAACGGTGTCATACATATTCCAGTGGGTACCTGCAGACTCGATGTTGGTGTAAAGGATGCAGGGATAGATAGCGGTCTCGATCTGGCTCTTGAATGCAACGAACAGATCGTGGGTATCCTGCCAGGTAACGATATCGTCTCTGGTCCAGCCGATCTTATCCAGCCAGTCGGAACGGACGAAGATGGTATTCTGCTTGTATGCCTTATCTCTCAGGCAGAGGAATGCGCCGACTACGTCCTCTTCAAGGAATACGCTGTTATGCAGACCGATATCGTCGGCATCCTTGGTTACTTCATAGAAGTAGTTGGGGCAATAATCTCTGTAATCATAGATATTGGCAAACCACTCATCCTGAGTGATGCCTTCTCTGAATACGCCGTTGTAGAAAGAGTTGGCCTGGCTCATTATATCGGGAAGATCATCGGCAGCCAGCAGAACAGAGAAGTTAGTAGAGCGGTTCTCTGCGCTTACCATGAGGTACTCGATGTTTACGCCGGTCATTTCCTCCATAACTACGGGGAAGGAGGACTCTGCGTACTCAACGTCAATGTAGAAGGGAGTGTAGCAGCAAGTCCAGAAGGACAGTACCTCATCAGTAGTAGTCAGAGGCAGGGGATAATTGTACTTTTCGGTGGCAATACCATTTGCATCAGCTGCAAACTTGCCAACCGCAAAGTTGTAGGGAGAATCCTCCTCAACGGGAGCTTCAGGTTCAGCAGGGGTATCGGTGGTTGCGCCCTGATCGCCACCGGCTTCGGGAGCGTCGGTGCTTGCTCCGGGAGTGGGTGCTGCGGGAGTATTATCCTTTCCACAACCGGCGAAGAGAGCAACGACCATCAAAACTGCCAGAATAAGTGCCAATGTCTTCTTCATACTCGTTTCTTTCCTTTCTTAATTTTCTATCACAACTTCCTCACAGGAAGCTATGCTCAAACGGTTTATATTTGGATTATACTCAACTCCCGTCGTATTTGCAACGTTTTTTTGAACATTTTGTTAACAATCCTTGTCCTTTTATTTTTATATGGTTCTTCTCATATCTCTATTAATAATATTTTTACAATGACAATGTTTTTCTCTTGCTATTTAAAGTCAAATATTGTATGATTGTCTTAATCGATTTACAATTACCCGTAAAACATTTATAGGAGGATTATATTATGAAGTTTGTTTATGATCTTAAGGATCCCGCAACCAGCTGGAGCGGCAGCGCAAAGTCTTACTTCCCCAACGGCCAGATTTCTTCCGAGGCAGGCAGCGTTCTTCCTCCCGAAGGTGAGCATGGTCTCTACTGGATGCTCGATACCCTTATGAATAAGGTTCCCGAAGGCACCGATATCGATATCGCTCATATGCCCCACTACCACGTAAGAGGTTATGAAACCTTCTTCGTTGACAGCGGTAGCCTGTGGCTGTTCATCAACAACCAGAAGGTTTTCGTACAGAAGGGCGACATCGTTCACCTGCAGGCAGGTCAGTCCCACGGTATGTTCTTCCTTGAAGACGTTAAGTGGCGCGGCACCTACCACGACTATGAAGTTTTCCCCGAAATGCATCAGGTTGGCCTCGTTGCTGCCAATATGCCCGAGCTGGCTGACGATCCCGAGCTGAAGGCTCTCAATAAGGGCATGGACAACATCAAGCTCGAGCCCCTGCTCTATACCGAAGTTCCCGCCGAGCAGTGCCTGGCAGTTAAGAACCCCAACCGCCCCTGGGCAGAGTACAAGCTGGACGGCGTTACCATGAAGGTTATCGTAGAGCGTTGGGAAAACGGCGGCACCAAGGAGCTTTGCTGCGCAGTTATGCAGCCCGGCTTCACCGCTGAGTGGGATAAGTACCCCGCAGTTCGTGACGAGTTCTATGTCCGCAAGGGTAAGGTTAAGTTCACCATCATGGGTCAGGAAGTCATCGCTGACGATGAATGCATCGTAAATATCCCCAGATTCGCTCCTCACAGCATGGAAGTTCTGGAAGAGACCGAGATGTACGAACTGGGCGGCCAGACCTATTGGTCTCTGTTCCTGCAGCAGTACACCTCCCTCAAGATGCGCTTCCCCGAGCGTTTCAACGATCCCGCAGAGATCGACGCTCTCAAGAAGAAGTTCGCCGTTACCGTCAAGTCCATCGGCATTAAGAAGTAATTTACAATTACATATTCGCTTCATAAAAAAATTACCACCCGAAGAAAATTCTTCGGGTGGTTTCGTTTTACTTACGTTTCTTGCGGTACAGCAATATTGCGACCAGTGCGATTACGACTGCGCAACCAACCACAACTACGGCTACAATCGGGAAGCTTTTCTCTTCGGGCTCTTCTGTACCGGTGGGTTCTTCTGTTATGGGAGGCTCTTCCTCTGCGGGAGGCTCTTCCTCCACGGGAGGCTCTTCCTCTACGGGAGGCTCTTCCTCTGCGGGAGGTTCTTCTTCTACGGGAGGCTCTTCCTCTACGGGAGGCTCTTCCTCCACGGGAGGTTCTTCCTCTACGGGAGGCTCTTCCTCTACGGGAGGCTCTTTCTCCACGGGAGGTTCTTCCTCTACGGGAGGTTCTTCCTCTACGGGAGGTTCTTCCTCTACGGGAGGCTCTTCCACGGGAGGTTCTTCCTCTGCGGGAGCCTTGGTCACGGGGAAATAATAGGCCGCCTTACCCTGCTCTGCGGCACGCACCGCAGCACAGATAGCGTGCATAGACTGCACAGTTGCCGCATAGCTGCCCTCATCGTCGCCTGCAAGGTGCTTGAAACTGCCATCGGGAAGCTGGAAAGACAGCAGTGCATCCATAACGGAAACATCCTTGACAAAGCGGGCATCCTCAACGGACATACCAATGGTAGTAAGTGCCAGTATCACCTGCGCGGTACTTTCAGCAGTTCCCTCATCGGCCTTACCGGACAGAGAAGCGAAACTGCCGTCAGCCTGCTGCTGACGAGAAAGCTCAGCTATTGCTCTCTCCACAGCAACTTTTACGTCCTCGCGGCTCATATACTTGGAAAGCGCCTGAATAGCCATAGCAGTTATATCTACGTCTGCCACATCACCATAAAGTGCAAAGCCACCGCCTGCCAGTTCGCGGGAGAGAATATTATCCACCATCTTCTCCCTGCTGTTGGGATTTGCTGCGTTGGGATCCACGGGCATATCATACAGACCACCATCAAGGGCGATAAGCGCAAAAATTATGCTGTTGATACCCTGCTTCTTTACAACGTCATAGTCGGCAAGGCGGACGATCAGGTCATAACCCTCAATGTTGCTTGCATCGTAACCAAGCGCAGTAAGCGCTATCATAACGCGCTCATACTCGGTGAAACGGTTAACGCCCAGGCCGCCTTCATTTTCCCTCATCAGTGCTACGATGTTATCGTAATATGTCTTGCGGTAGTTGTCATCTATGCCGCAGATCTGCCATGTGCTGTCCGCCACAAGGAACCACTCGCAGCCAAGGGTGGGATCATCGGCCTTTACTGCCGTCGCCGCGGCTTTGACCGCCTGCTCCAGCTTACTATTATCGTATGCCGCCGCTGCGGGCACCATCGAGATTACTATGGTAAGCGCAAGCAGCAGCGCAATAATCTTCTTCATAGCCGCCTACCTCAGTGGATAGTTACGGTCAGGCCGTATGCCTCCAACTGCTTCTTGCGATCCTGCATAAGCTGATCACTGGGGGGCTCAGCAACGAAGATCTTTTCTTTCTTCATAAGGCGCTGATGCTTGGAAACGCCCAGCTTATGATAAGGCAGCAGCTGGATAATATCGATACCGTCCTTTATCTTGCTGAGGAACTCGCCGTACTTGACAAAGTGTTCCTTAGACTCGTTGAACATGGGAATGGTGGGAATACGCACCTGGATCTTGCCGCCTGCCTTGACTATCTTCTCTGCATTTTCAAGAATAAGCTCATTGGGCACGCCGATAACCTGCTTGTGCAGATCGCTGTCCATGCACTTGAGGTCGTAGAGGAAGAGGTCGGTGTAGGGCAGAACCTTCTCGATAACTTCCCACTTTACAAAGCCGGTGGTGTCAACGGCAGTGTGCATGCCTGCCTCCTTGCAGCGCTTGAGCAGCTCAAGGGTAAACTCAGGCTGGCACAGACATTCACCGCCGGAAACGGTTACGCCGCCGCCGGATTCTTCAAAGAAGGGCTGGTCGCGGAGAAGGCGGTGCATTACCTCGTCAACAGTCTTGTCCTCGCCGCACATATAGAGAGCGGTTGCCTTGCAGGCATCGGCGCAAGCGCCGCAGTCATCGCAGATAGTCTTATCAACGTCGGGATATGTAATGGGCTCGCCCATGGCATTGGTGGTTGCCTCGCCGATGCTTATTGCACCCTTGGGGCACACGTTAAGGCACTTGCCGCATGCATCGGTACCAAGGCAGCGCACCTGCATCCAGTTAAGTTCCGTGGGGAACATCTGTGACTCGGGGCTGTGGCACCAAGGACAGCGCAGAGGGCATCCCTTAAGGAATACGGTGGTTCTTATACCGGGGCCGTCCTGAACGGAAAAACCTTGAATATCATATATTTTACCTGTAAGCATATCGTTTACCTCCGGTTAATTTCTTGTTTAATAAATTATATCACTAATAAGATGCAATTGTCCATTGTCAATCAGTGTATTTTATATTATAATAAACATATTATTACATAATTTTTTCCGAGGAGTTGATTTTTAATGTTCGAATTTGCACCCATGACCGAGCGTATCCAGCGTGTACGCGCCAAGCGTGATGTTTTCACCGGCGGTAAGTACATGACCATTAACTCTGAGCGTACCAAAATTTACACCGATTATTACAAGGAACACGAAAACGAGTATCCTCTGCTCAAGCGTTCCGGCGCACTGCTTGAGTGGGCCGCTAAGAAAAAGTGCAACGTATTTGATGACGATATCCTCGTCGGCACTCCCGGCCCCGATGAGCGCTGCCTGAGCCCCTACGTTGAGTGGAACTGCCGTTGGATCCCCTCCATCGTTGATGACACTGACGAAAACTTCAAGAAGGCATGGCAGTCTCACGACTCCATTTACATGAGCGACGAGCAGCGTCAGATCTTCCGCGAAGCATATGACTTCTGGAAAGATCGCACCATCGCAAAGATGGTTGAAGGCGCAATGACCGAGGACTTCTGGGAAGCAAGCGGCAACGGCTGCCTGCTGGGTTCCGGCAAGCGCGACCCCTTCTTCTTCGGTGTTTCCGGTATGCCTCAGGGCCACTACATCGCTAACTTCGACAAGGCTATCAACGTAGGCTTCGGCGAGGTCAAGCGTCAGGCTCAGGCCAAGCTGGACGAAATGCACGGCCGCATTTACGGCAACAACGCCAAGCCCCACATCTTCTACTTCTCCGTTATCCGCGTCTGCGAGGCAGCTATGCTGCTCTCCAAGCGTTACGCTGATGCCTGCCGCCAGAAGGCACTTTACACCGCTGATCCCGCTCGCAAGGCTGAGCTGGAAAAGATGGCAGAGAGCCTTGACTGGATCATGGAAAATCCCGCCCGTACCTACTGGGAAGGCCTGCAGGCAGCTATCTTCTATCAGCTGATCCTCTCCACCGATGCTCAGCAGCACGGTCAGTCCATCGGCCGTATCGACAAGTACACCGGCCACCTGCTCAAGAAGCAGCTTGAGGAAGGCACCATCACTCAGGAAGAGGCTCAGGAAATGACCGACGCCTTCATTCTCCGCCTGAGCGACATCATCGTTCTTCCCGGCTTCTCCATGAACAACAAGCGCATCATTGAGCTGCAGGCACAGGGTCAGAGCCTTTACTCCAACATCTACAACGGTCTTACCCCCACTGCAGGTATCAACCTCACCCTCGGCGGCCGCGCAGCAGACGGCACCGACGAGACCACTCCCGCTACCTATTGCTTCCTGCAGACCTATGGCCGCATGAAGTTCCCCGATCCCACCGTCGCTCTCCGTACCCATCCCGGTACCCCTGACGACATTTGGAGACTGGGCATCGAATCCTCCAAGCTCTGCGGTGGTATTCCCCAGCTGCAGAACGACGAGGTCATTATCCCCGCAATGATGGATCTCGGCTTCTCTGCCGAAGATGCAGCTAACTATAGTATCGTCGGCTGCGTTGAGCCCGGCGGCACCGGCAATGAGTGGCCCGCCTGCGGCTGTACCGGTGCAGAGTCTATCTGGAACATGGTTCCCGTTGTTCTCATCACCATCAACGGCGGTGTCAATCCCATGACCGGCAAGACCGCTCTCCCCTGCAAGAAGCTCTACGAGTGCGAGACCTTCGAAGAGTTCAAGGAGAACTTCAAGAAGGAAATGCAGTACGTTCTTGACTGGAGCGTTTCCTACGCCAACACCTTCGAGCTGGTTTACGGCGAATACTTCCCCTGCATCGCAGCTTCCGCCCTCATGGACGGCTGCATGGAAAGCGGCAAGGACGTAAACAACGGCGGCGCAAAGTACAACCGTGTTGGCCTCACCGCCTGCGGTACCGCAAACGTCGGCGACAGCCTTATGGCTATCAAGAAGCTCTGCTTCGACGATAAGACTGTTACCACCCGCGAGCTGTATGATGCACTGGCAGCAAACTGGGAAGGCTACGAGCAGCTCCGCCAGACCATCATCAATGAAGTTCCCCACTACGGCAACGACAATGATGAGGCCGACGAGATGGCAGCATGGGCACTTGGCCTCTTCGCTGACATCATGACCAACGCAACCGGCTCCCGCGGCCACTATTCCGGCGGTACCTTCACCATGACCGCTCACATCTATCAGGGCAGAATGACTCATGCAACTCCCGACGGCCGTAAGTCCGGTGAGCCCATTGCCGACGCTATCAGCCCCAGACAGGGCTTCGATAAGAACGGCCCCACCGCTTACCTCCGCTCCGCTGCAAAGCTGCCTCACCGTGCACTTACCAACGGCGACCAGCTGAACATCCGCTTCTCCCCCAACTCCGTTGCAGGCGATGAAGGCGCACTGAAGCTCAAGCAGCTCATCAAGACCTACTTCAAGCTGGGCGGTATGCAGGTTCAGTTCAACGTTGTAAGCACCGACTCCCTCCACGAAGCTCAGAAGGATCCCGATCAGTACAAGGATCTTATCGTTCGTATCGCAGGTTTCTCCACTTACTTTGTCACCCTCGACAAGGCAACTCAGGATGACTTCATCATGCGTACCGAGCAGAGCATCTGATAAAATCCCCTTAAATGAATTTATCCCCCCGGTGCATTGGCACCGGGGGGATTTTTTATTCTTTTCCAAGGTTGCGAAGCTCTGTATTCTTCTGGATTATGAACTCGCGGGCAAAAAGTATTGCGTCAAGGGTAAGACCTGCGCAGAGGTGAGGCGGGTCATCATCGTTAAAGCCGCCCGGACGCAGTTCGCGGCATTCCAGTGATTTATACTTGGCAGTGAAGGACTGCGCAAAGTGGTTGCAGATTTTTTCCACCTCATAGCGGTCATATCCTCTGTCCATGTAGTAAACACCAAGGAACATCAGAGTGCCTTCAACAAGGCCGCACTGGGCGCCGAACTTGCCCGCGCCATGCATACCCTGAGCTGCATTTATAAGCTGAGGGCTAAGGTCGGTTTCGAAAAACTGAGCCAGCGCGGTGAGCATGGTATGGGCGCAGTTATAATCGTGGCCAAAGTAGCTTTCCTGAACGTGGTCACGCATCTGCTCCATTATCTTTCTGTCCACAAGGTCGCGGCGCACAGGCTCTTGCCCCAGTTCCTCCTGCATTGCGGAATAGGCTTTAAAGAGATACTCGGAAAACTCTGTCAGCTGCTTTGCCGCCTCGGTACGCATAAACCTCGGATCAAGATCGCCTATACGAACGCGGTCAAGGCCGTCGGCATCTTTCAGCAGCAGAGCCAGCTTTTTCGCTCTTTCGATATCCGCAGGCTCATACTTGGCGATAACAGCGTCCATATCGCTGTCCTTGCGGGAATGAGCCTCCACGCCTGCCATTTCCATTTTCAGTTCCTCACCGCTGCGGCCCGTAAGAGCCCCCAGCTTGAAGCAGGAACGGCTGCCGTGGAACTCGTCCAGCCAGTCGCTTACTCGGCCCGTATCGTGATAGGAACACATCTCCATAAGCAGGGCCATATTCTCCCCGCTTTCTTCTTCCATCATGGCCAGCAGCGCACCAAGAAGCATAACGCGCTCTATATGACCTTCGCCGTGAACTGCGCTTTCGAAAAGCGCGGCGCGGTCAAGGTTCTCAAGGGCAGAGTAGAATATTCCGCTGTGCTCCCAACGGTCAAGGCGGGTCATCAGCAGATCATAGTCTCCCCAGCTATTGCGGCGTATAAGCTGCGCCAGAGGACTTTCGGTGAGTTTTTCAAACATTGATATCACTCCCGTATAATAAATTACTTAAACTATTTTCTTTCCGTCCAGTACGGCTTCTGTGAGTTCCTCACCGCGATAGACCAGCTTAAGTGAGAAGAAGGGACAAGCGGTGTCGATAAGGCGGAGGAATATTTTATCACCCTCCCAAAGGGTCAGTTCAAGGAGCTTATCCTTGCTTATCCACTCAAGCTCACCCTCATCACATTCGATAAGCTCGCCTTCAAAACCGTCGGCGGTGAAGAGATGCATGTACTCCGTTTCCCACTTATCGGACACGAAGGTAACTATACCTCTATACTGATATGACGTAAGGGTAAGTCCGGTTTCTTCAAGGGTCTCGCGCAGAACGCAGTCCTCGGGACTTTCCTTATCCTCGAACTTGCCGCCTATACCTATCCACTTATCGTGGTTCAGGTCATTTTCCTTCATGGTGCGGTGGAGCATAAGATACTGCCCGTCCCGCTCAATATAGCAAAGAGTTGTATTTTTCATTGTTTTCTCCTATGAAAAAGGCGCGTTGAAACAACGCGCCTTTTGTCTTTGGTTTATCTTACCTTGCCCTTCTTGCCCTTCAGCTTGCACCACAGGGGGCCTGCAATGCAGGTAGAGGAATAGCCGCCGGCGAGAACGCCGACCATGATGGGAACAGCAAAGTTTCTGATAGAGGATACACCGAGGATAACCAGCAGGATGATGGGGAGCAGAGTGGTAACAGTGGTACCGATGCTTCTTCTCATGGTCTGGGTTACACTGCGGTCAACAACACGGGAGAACTCCTCGTTGCCGCCGGTCTTCTTATAATTCTCACGGATACGGTCAAAGACAACGATAGTGGCGTTGATGGAGTAACCGATGATGGTAAGAGCTGCTGCGATGAAGTTCATATTCATGGAGATCTGGAAAACAACGTAAAGGCTGAGCATTACCAGCAGGTCATGAATAAGGCAGATAACGGCAGCAAGACCGGAACGCAGCTCGAAACGGATAGAGATATAAATAAGTATCAGCAGAGCGGCAAGAGAGGATGCCACGAATGCGGCGCGGGTAATATCCTTACCAACGGAAGCGGATACGTGGTCGCTGGAAATCAGCTCTACCTTGTCGCCATACTTTGCCTTAACGGCCTCGAATGCCTTATCGCGGCTTTCGCTGTCCACCTCGGTCATCTTGATGGTAGCCATGGTACCGCCGTTACCGGACTTGGTAACGGAAGAAGGTCTTACGCCGGTAGCTTCGGCAACGATATCAGCAATATCGTCGGAAACATCGCGGGTAACGTCAACACCCAGTTCGTACTCCATGGTAACACCGCCTACGAAGTCCAGGTCAAGGTTGAAGAAGGACTTACCGAAAGGCAGAGCGATGATGCTTACAAGACCAACGATGCAAAGGACGATAGAAATAAGACCGGTGATCTTGAACTTGCCAACGAAGGGAATGTTCTTCTCCTCTTCGTTTGCGGTGCGAAGCTTTGCGCCATAGAGGGAAAGCTTGTTGATGCGCATCTCAGCAAAGCACTTGAGGATAAGACGGGGAACGATGAGCATGCAGATCATGGACAGAATAACACCGATCAGCAGGGTCTTTGCAAAGCCAAGGATGGTACCGGTACCCTGCCACAGCAGAACACCTGCTGCAATGATGGTGGTGATGTTGGAGTCAAGAATAGCGGTAAATGCACGCTTGAAGCCAAGGTCTACGGCAGAACGCATGGTCTTGCCGAAAGAAAGCTCCTCGCGGATACGCTCATAAATAACAACGTTTGCGTCAACTGCCATACCGATGGTGAGGATGATACCTGCGATACCGGGGAGGGTCAGGTTGATGCCGGTTGCGGTCATAATGAAGAGGAACATTGCCATGTAAAGCAGCAGTGCGATACATGCAACGATACCGGGCAGGCGATAAACTACGATCATGAAGATCATAACCAGCAGAATGCCGATCACACCTGCAAGGATAGCGGTCTCAAGAGACTTTTCACCAAGGGATGCGCCAACTGCCTGCAGCTTTGCCTCGCGCAGCTCAAAAGGCAGACGACCAGCGCTGATGATAGAGGCAAGGTACTGAGCGGACTCACCGTCGGAACCGCCGAGCTGGATGATAGGAGTATCGGTATCGATACCGGTGGATGCATACTGGACATCAACCAGAGGGGTGCTGATAATATCATCGTCCATTACGATGGCAACGTAACGGCGGTCTTCACTCTTCTGATTTGCGGCATTCTTGGTGCCTTCCTTGAAGAGAGCGCGGCCTTCCTCGGTAAGCTTGAGCTGGACAAAGTATTCACTTACGCCGGTTTCACTTACGGGGCCGTATGCTGCGGTAGCAGACTCGATCTGCTTACCGTCAAGGATAACGTTTCCGTCGCAGTCGCGGAACTCGATGATAGCGGTGGTACCCAGCATCTGAACGGCTTCCTCGGGATCCTCAACGTTGGGTATCTCAAGGACTATACGGTTGGAACCGTAAAGATAAACGTTGGCTTCGGTATAGCCAAGGGTATTCAAACGCTGGCGGAGCATGGTCTGGGCAGTTTCCATACCGGTCGCAAGCTCCTCGGCTGTCATTCCTTCGGGAACAACGGCTTCATAGGTAATTTCGGAACCGCCTACAAGGTCAAGACCCAGGGTAATGCCTTCGTCGAGGGGCGGTACGTCAATGGCTCCGAGAGAGAGCCCAAAAAAACTGGAAAACAGGAACAAAGCGATAAGAATAACTACCGCTCCAATGGTCAAAACACTTCTTTTCATTTGCCTATTAGGCCTCCGTCAGTAATTATTCTTCGATTGCGCTTTCGGCGCTGGCTGCAGCGCGGAACTTAACTCTGGACTGGCGAATCTCTTCGAGAGCCTCAGAAATAGCGTTCTCGGTTCTGCGCATAGCATCGTCTGCATAGTCATTTGCTGCCTTCTTAAGAGAAGCGGCGCGGCTATCGGCAGCCTCAAGGATCTCCGCTGCGCGCATCTTGGATGCTCTTACGATAGTCTGCTCTTCAACCATACGCTTTGCGTGCTCTTCAGCAGCCTTGCGCATATTGTCAGCTTCCTTCTTGGCGTTGGCAATAAACTCGGAGCGTGCACTTACAAGGCGCTTTGCCTCTGCTACCTCAGCAGGCAGCTGAGCCTTGATCTCTTCCAGAAGGTCAAGAGCCTTATCGCGCTCAATAACGCACTTTTCTGCACCGAGGGGAAGTCCCCATGCGTCAGACACCATATTATACAGTTCATCAATAAGTTCAGTTATCCCGTTTGCCATTAATATATCCTCCATTCCGCCGCTTTCGCGGCACAATTATTTACATTTTCAGTGCGGGAGCTTACTTTATTCTTGTTACTCGGTTTTCTATATCCGCAATAAGCTCGCGGGGAGCAAACTCCGTAAGATCTGCGCCGAAAGCAGCCATTTCCTTTACCGCGCTGGAGCTGAGATACATATACTTCTCGCTGGCTGCAAGGAAGAACGTCTCCAACTCGGGGTTGATCTTCTTGTTGATAATGGCCATCTGGCATTCTTTCTCATAGTCGGAAAGAGCACGCAGACCGCGCACCACGGCTACAGCACCCTTCTCTCTTGCGTACTCGGCCACAAGACCGTCCCAGAAGTCTACTTCTACGTTGCCGAAACGTTCGGTTACTTCTCTTATCTGCTGCACGCGCTCTTCAGCGGTGAAGAGGGGGCTCTTTACGGAATTAACCATTACGCAGACAATAAGCTTATCAAACACCTTGGACGCTCTCTTTATAAGGTTAAGATGTCCCAAAGTTATCGGGTCAAAGCTGCCCGGATATACCGCAATTTTCATATCTCTATCAATCCTTTACAGGCGGGTATACACCGTTATCTTTACCTTGCCGTATCTGTAGGTTTTAAGGTGCTGATAAGGCGCATCAAGCTCCGGCAGCTCAGTTTCTGCCGAAGATTCACATACTATTATACCACCTGTACTCAATTTGTCAAACTTAACTATGCCATCCAGAGCATTTTTCAGGAGATTGGTAGCATAAGGAGGATCAAGGAAAATCAGGTCGAACTTCTCCTTGCCGGCAAGGAAACTGATAGAGTCGCCCTGCACTACCCTTGCGTTCTCAAGCTGTGTCTTTTTAAGGTTGTCCTTAACCAGCTTGACGGCATTTTTGCTCTGATCTACGAACACTGCGCTCTCTGCGCCGCGGCTCAGAGCCTCGATGCCCAACTGACCTGTGCCTGCAAAAAGGTCAAGCACCTTGCGGCCTTCGATGTCGAACTGGATTATATTGAATATGGATTCCTTCACGTTGTCCGTGGTAGGACGGATATCCATGCCTTCGGGCTCAATAAGCTTTCTGCCTCTGGCAATTCCGGTTATAACTCTCATTCGGTTTTTCCTCCATGGTAATATTCATAAATGGCCTTCGCCACGTTCTTCGGCACTACTGCAGCCAGCTCACTTTCGCTCGCCGCCTCTATTGCCTTAACGCTTTTGAAGGTTTTCAGCAGCTGCGCTCTGCGAGCCTCACCCACGCCGGGTATCTTTTCAAGGCTGGAACCGTAGCTGTTTTTTGAATGCAGCTTATGATGATATTCAATGGCAAAGCGGTGGGTCTCCTCTTGAATTCGTCCTATAAGGGAGAATACCGCCGTATTGCCCGAAATTCCTATTTCCTTTCCGTCGGGTGCGGTAAGGGCACGGGTACGATGGCGGTCATCCTTGACCATACCAAAAACGGGCACGGAAATGCCCATGGCATTTATGGTCTTTACCGCCATATCCGCGTGGACACTGCCGCCGTCCACCAGCAGCAGATCGGGCAGAGGGCTGAACTTCTCGTCACCCTCCAGATAATGGGTCATGCGGCGGGTCAGCACTTCCTGCATACTGTGGTAATCGTCCTGACCTTCTATAGTCTTTATCTTAAAGCGGCGATAATCCCGCTTCAGGGGTTTTGCGTTTTCAAACACCGTCATGGAACCGACTACGTCCGCTCC
>JAFYLI010000146.1 GCA_017537165.1 Oscillospiraceae bacterium
CCTCCCTTTAACAAGGGAGGAAAAGGGTGCGGTGCATGCGGCTGAAGCAGGCCCCTGCCCTACGAGCATCGAGTAAGTTTAAATCAAGCTTGTAGGGAATGGGCCTGCCCATTCCGCCTGCATAGCAGTAAAAAAACAGACCTTGTGAAACACAAGGTCTGTTTTGCTTAGTCGACAGTATCGCTTTGCTCCCAGGGGAGCTCAAGGCGCAGGACATCATTTTCTATAACTATGTAGCGCCGGAACCAAAAGAAGGCGAAGATGCAAAGGGCCACTGCCAAAAGCACTGCCGCAGCTATCACCCTCAGGGCGATCACCAGCGGCCGACGGTCGCGGTAAACCCTTGGTTTTTTCATCTGCTTCTCTCTTCGATAGCGGAGATAATATCTACGCGGCGGGCATGGCGGCCGCCTTCGAACTCGGTGTCAAGGAAGGTCTCAACGATCTTCAGAGCCAGACCGTGGCCCAGAACGCGAGCGCCGAGGGCGAGGATGTTGGCATCGTTGTGGCGGCGGGTCATTTCTGCCATGAAGCAGTCGGTGCAGAGGGCAGCGCGAGCGCCGCGAACCTTGTTTGCTGCGATGGAGATGCCGATACCGGTGCCGCAGATGATGATGCCGCGGTCGCATTCGCCGGAAACTACGGCCTTGGCGACGGACTCGCCGTAGATGGGATAGTCAACGCTGGCTTCGGTGTTGGTGCCGAAATCCTTGTACTCAAGACCACGCTGGTCAAGCAGCTTCTTTATCTCTTCCTTAAGAGCAATGCCGGAATGGTCATTTGCAAGAGCAATCATTTTTTAGTTCCTCCTATATATATGTTAGAGAGTAATAAATTCAGCTTTTCTTTTATTATACACGCAATAATTCTTAAATCCAAGTCCCTGCAGAAGATTTTTTCCAACCGAAAGACCGCTTCCTACATGTTTGGTGCTGTGAGCATCGGAGCCGAGGGTGATTATCTCGCCGCCCATGTCCTTATAAAGAGCCAGCAGCCATTGGGCAGGCATGGTCTCGCCAAGACTTTGGCGCAGACCCGAGCAGTTGAGCTCTATGCCTTTGCCGTTTTGAGCGAGGGTGCGGAAAAGCTCGGCAAAGCGTTCGCGCCAAGGCTCTATGCTCATGGCGGGGTAGACGGTGCGCATATAGCGCAGGGGATAGCCGATGTGGCCGATAACGTCGAAGCAGCCAAGGGCGGCGGTTTCCTCGATTTCGCTTACATAGCGCTCCAGCAGGGCGCGGCAGGCGTCTTCGCCGGCGTACATTTCGGGGTTTTCACCGCCTGCGCGGCCGCAGTAGAAGTCGGGGGTGGCGGTAAGGTTATGCACGGAGCCGATGATGAAGTCTGGGATTTCCGAGGCAATAGCCTGCGCGACTTCGGGATAATGGGTGGCTTCGCCCAGCTCAACGCCAAGGCGCAGCTCGGTTTTGCCCTCGGCGGCGGCGCGGGCCTCCTCAAAGGCGGCGAAGTATTCGCCGCTGCGCCAAGCCGTGGGGTTATATGTGCCGTTAAGATCGTCCAGATCCACGTGGTCGGTGAAGCAAAGACCCGCAAGACCGGCCTCGGCGGCAGCAAGAGCCATTTCGGCCATGCTGTTTTCAGCATCGTCGGAATACCTGCTGTGAACGTGATAATCGTAGAGCATAGTGTTACCTCGGAGAATTGAGAATGCGATACCGTTAATGGCGGAACGGTCAAGACCGTTCCCTACAAGGTCGATTTAAATTTATTCAATGTTCGTAACTCAGAACGGGTATCTTCCGCCGAACCAGCGGAGGAGATTGGTGGTGTAGCCGCGGCCTACGCGCATACCGGAAAGGACGGGGTAGAACAGCAGGAACATTACCACGCACAAAGCGGCGAAAACGTAAATTACCTTATCGCAGCTGCGGATATTTGCCTCGTCAGAAGTAAGGCGCAGCTGTTCCTCCTTTGCGCGGCAAAGACCCTCCATGTGCCAGCCGACAGCCAGCGCAAGGAAAATCGTGCAGGGGAAATAGTGGTAAACGAAGGCGCAGCGCTGAATGCCTACCCAAGGGAGAAGGTTGGAGAGCCAACCGATAAGGATAAGCAGACCCACAACGTCTCTGCGGCGGACAGTGGTTACGGCAAGGGAGATCATGCAGCCAAGTCCGCTCCACCAGAAGAGGGGATTGCCGAAAGCGCCGAAGGCGGATTTGGTATTGTCATCGAAGTATTCAAGGTAGTAGAGGATGGGGCGCAGATCAAATATCCACTGCCACCAGCGGGATTCGTAGGGGTGGGTTGCGTCCAAGCCCGAATGGTAGGAGAACATGTATTTCTGATTTTCCAGCACTATGTCCAGATACTCGCGGGTGAAGAGTCCGCAGCCTTTTACCGCGCCGTAGGGAAGGTAGGAAACGTAGTACACGGCGGCGGGGATAATGACGAAAAAGACTATGGAAAGCAGCACCGTGGTCGCGAAGGGGGCAAGAGCCTTTTTGCCCTTGTGCTGGAAAAGCATGAACATGCGGATGAGCCATACGACCGCAAGGCCCGCGCCGCCGTAGATAACCGACCACTTGCAGGCGGCACCGACTCCGAAGGCTGCGCCTGCGGCGAAGAGCCACGGGGCGGTTTTGCGGAAGGGGGCGTCCAGCGGTTGGGTGAACCAGCGGTACATAAGCCAGAACATGAGCAGCACGAAGAAAACCGTGTAGCTGTCGATGGTGGCGATACGGGTCTGAACGTAGTGCATAAAGTCAAAGGCGAACACCACCGTTGCGCAGGCGGCTGTGGCGGTGCGGCCGAAGAGATTTTTCAGGAAAACGTAGAGAATGGGCAGCATCAGCACGCCGCAGAGGGTGCCCATAAAGCGCCAGCCGAAGGGATTCATGCCGAAGAGGCGGATGCCGAGAGAGATTATGCCCTTGCCGAGAGGCGGGTGGGAAACCTCGTAGATAGGCTCGCCCAGCAGATATTCCAGCGCCGTGCGGGGATGATATATTTCGTCGAAGTAGGCGCTGTTCATGTAGCTTATATGCTCGGGAACTGTGTCCTGCTCGTCGGTGAGGGGGCTGTCGGTGGTGAACTGAGCCAGCGTACCGTCGCTGTTGCGGACGGCGATCTCGCCGAGGTAGCATGCGCCGCTCAGCTCGGTGATGCGGATATGGCGGAAGCCGTCTATTACAGGCTCCTCCTTGTACCATTTGAACTGCTGGTTGGAGCCCTGCTCCCATACGCCCTGCTCATACCACAGTTGGCCGTCTGTGGAAAGCTCCACCAGATACTGTCCCGCAGTTACGCCGCAGTACCACATGAGCTCGCTGTCCTCAGCCTCCTCTTTGAGGCTGAGGGTGGCGGTGTTGTCATCGTGGGTGAAGTGGTAGTAGCTTTCGGGTGCCTTGGTGCTGCCCAGGCCGATAAACGCAACCACGGCGTAGACAAGGCAGATAAGCGCCAACGGCAGCAGGTCGCGGCGCTCCATGGGATGGGGAGTATGGAATATTCCGTTTTCGGGCTGCAGGCGGTCAAGGCTGCCTACGGGCGCAGGCGCAAAGCCGCGCATGGTGAAGCCCACGGCGCAGGCCGCCACAGCCACGGAGAAGATATAGGAAAGAATGTTCATGGAAGTTCCTTTTTGGTGAAATGAGAGTTGAGAATTGAGAGATTCTGCGATTTAAATCGATTGGTGTTATGTTTCGTAGGGAACGCTCTTGAGCGTTCCGTTTGTGAGGATACTGCAGGAAATGAACAAGCATTGTGGAACGGTCAAGACCGTTCCCTACAAGGTTGGTTTTAGTTTATCCGATATTAGTGGAGCATCATGCTTCCAAAGCAGCTTTCAAAGCGCTGATGAATTCGGGGGTGGTGCCGCAGCAGCCGCCGAGATAATCCGCGCCTGCATCACGCAGTTTCAGCGCGGCGGCGGCGAAGTCGGCGGGGGTCATGGCATAATTGCCGCGGCTGTCGGGCATGCCTGCGTTAGTCTTGGCGATAATGGGCTTGTTGGTAGCGGCGCGGAACTCCTCAACAAGGAGGAGAGATTCCACGGGGCCGAGGGAGCAGTTGAGGCCGATGGCATCAACGATGTCTTCCATGGCCTTTACGGCATCGGTGGGGGTTGCGCCTGTGATGGTCTTGCCTGCTCGGGCAAAGGTGAAAGTGGCGAAAAGGGGCAGATTTGTGGCTGCCTTCAGCTCTTCCGCGGCGATTCGTGCCTCGCGCAGGTCGGCCATGGTTTCGATATAGATCATGTCGGCGCCCTTGGCGGCTTCGCCCAGCGCGCGGAAAATGGCGCGGGCCTCTTCTTCGCTCATGTCGCCGTAGGGCTCGATGAATTCGCCCAGAGGGCCTACGTCGAGGGCGACCTTCACGTCGCCTGCCTTGCGGGCATTTTCGATGGCGGCACCTACGACCTGAGCAAGATCGTAGCCGCCTGCCGCTGCGCGCTTGGAGTTGCAGGTGAAGGTGTTGGTGCAGAGTATCTGGGTACCGGCCTCCACGTAGCGGCGGTGGATGTCGGTTATGACCTCGGGTGCGATAAGGTTGATGGTTTCGGCGTATTTGGGGATTTCGGGAACGGTGGCCTGAATCATGGTGCCCATAGCACCGTCAAGAATTATCATGGTGATACCTCCGAAAATGAGAATTGTATATTTTTATCCGCTTCGCGGATTCCCCTCATCAGTCGCTTTGCGACAGCTTCCCCCCAAAGGGGGAAGCCGGGGCATTAATCCCAGTCTTGATTAAAAATCGTTATATAGATATCGCGGCAGACTCCGTCAAAATTTTGATGAATATCGCGGTTCGAATAACGTTTTACGGTGTAGCCTAAATTTCGAAGATAATTATCACGAATAGTGTCTGCAGCCAACCCTTTGTCCTCATAATGCTGAGAACCATCAAGTTCTATGATGAGCTTTGCGGAAGGGCAGCAGAAATCAACGATATAGGAACCGATAGGTTTTTGCCGCTTGAACACAACAGGCAAGGTTTTGAGGAAATCATACCAGAGGTGTCGCTCCTCGGGAGTCATATTTTTCCGCAGCGCCTTGGCAGTGGGAATTAGATTTTCTTTATAGTTTCGTTCCATAGTAGTCCCTTTGCTATGGCTTCCCCCTTTGGGGGGAAGCTGGCATGGCGAAGCCATGACTGATGAGGGGTAAAATCTAAATTATCAGTCGCAGGCGAAGAAGAACAGGCGTTTTTCCTTAATGGGTTTGCCGGTGATGCGGCTGAGGGCTTCGGCGTAGGCATTCAGCTGGCCTTCGTACTCTGCGGCGCGGGCCGCGCGGGTGGCGGCAGTGACGCGGTCGCTCTTGAAATCAACAAGAACGATGCCGTCTGGTTCCTCGAAGAAAAGGTCGATAACGCCCTGCAGGAGCACTTCGCCTTCGCCCCGTCCGTAGACAAGGGCGGCGGGGAGCAGGACGGAGAATTTGAATTCGCGGCGTATATTTTCTGCGGCGAGTACGCGTTTGCCCAGTTCCGAATTGAAAAATGCCATCAGCCTTGCGGGGTCAATGCTTGCTGCCTGGGCTTTGGAGAGCAGGCGCATGGTTTTCATGCGCTCTATCTCGGTGCGTATCTCATCAAGGCTGCCGCAGCGGGCGAAGTCGATAAGCTGCATTGCCATGTGGATGGCGGTGCCCTTTTCCGCGGCGGTCATGCCTTTTTCTCCTGCGGCAAATACGGGGCGGCGCAGATAGTCTTTTTTAAGGTCGGAAACGGGGGCAATTTCCTCGGCATCCTCGGCGGCTTCGGCGGAGCGGAAGCCTTCCTTCAATGCCGTGGCGGTTACCTTGGAGGGCAGACCCTCGGAGTCGGCGGCAGGCTTCCAGCCAAGGGCGGCGCGCAGGGCGGATTTTACCTCCTCGCTGCCCTCGGAAACCTCTTCGGAAGAGTTTTCAACATCCTTCCTCTTTGCCACGGGTGCGGGTTCGAGAATATCGTACTTGAAATCGGGGTCGCAAAGGAGGGCGGAGATGAGCCAATCGCTCATAGAGTTCAGATCCTCCAGCGCGTTGGGGTCGGGAGGGTCGGTGAGGCCGAGGCTCAGTTTGCCAATGTACTCCTCCGCGTTTTTCACGGAGCAGAGGCAGACCAGCTTTTCACGGGGACGGGTCATGGCAACGTAGAGCACGCGCATTTCCTCGGAAAGGGTCTCGCCGCTGATGCGGGCGGCAACGGCCGTGCGCGCCACGGTGGGGTATTCTATGCCGCGGGCAGTGTTGATGAACTTGGGGCCTGCGCCCAGATCGCGGTGGATAAGCAGGGGTTTTTGAGTATCCTTCATATTGAAGCGGTGGGCGAGGTCGCAGAGGAGCACAACGGGGAACTCCAGACCCTTGGAGCCGTGGATACTCATTATCGCCACGCCGTCCTCGGCGCTTTTGCTGAGTTTGGGCGGCTCTGCGGAGTCCACTCGGTCAAGGAAACCGTAAAGGCCGCGGCAGCCTGCATCCTCGCAGGCGCGGGCATAGGTCTGCACCATGTAAAGCCGCTCGGCGGCTCCGGGGCTGCGTGCCTCGGCTATGGCAGGCAGACCGGTGCGGGCAAGGACTGCGCTTATAAGGGCATCGGCGGGCAGCTCTGCCGCAAGGCGGCGCAGCTCACCCAGCTCGGTAAGGAAGGCGGCGCACTTTTCGTCATCTTCTGCGCGGGCCTTCAGGGCGGTATAGAAATCGCCGGGCGCGGCGGCGCGGATGTGGGCCAGCTCGTCGGCGGAAAAGCGCCATACGGGGCTGCGCAGGGCCGCAATAAGGGGGATATCCTGAATGGGATTGTCGATAACGCGGAGGATGGACAGCAGGCAGGTGTTTTCAAAGCCGTCGAAAAGACCGGTAGTGCCGCCTGCCACGGAGGCGGGGATGTTTTCACGCTCAAGGGCAGCCACGAAGGTGGCGGCTCTGCCGCCGGGTGAGCGCATGAGGATGGCGCAGTCGGAGCTGCGCAGGGGGCGGCCGTTTATCTCTATGCCCGAATCCAGCAGCTTGCGGATATAGCTTGCCGCGCAGCGGGCTTCATATTCAACTCTGTTGTCCTCTTCGGGAGTTTCACAGAAAAGTATCTCCACCGGCTCGGCAAAAATGCCCTCGTCGCTGCGGCCTGCCAGCATGGCCTCGTCCTCGCCGTAGCTCATTTCGCCCAGCTCGGGGCTCATAAGGCGGGAGAAAACCTTGTTGACGGTGTGGAGTATTTCGGGGCGGGAGCGGAAGTTGTGAGCCATGCGGATGCGCACGGGTTCGCCCTCGTCTGCGGGGTATTCGTCGAAAGAGGAGTATTTTTCAAGGAAGATGGTGGGGTCGGCAAGGCGGAAGCGGTAGATGGACTGCTTCACGTCGCCAACCATGGTTACGTTGCGGCCTTCGTCGGAAACGGCGGCGAATATCATTTCCTGAACGCGGTTGACGTCCTGATATTCGTCTACCAGTATTTCGGCAAAGCGGGCGGAGATCTCCTCGGCTCTCGGGGTGGGAAGACCCGTTTCGGGGTCGGTGAGAATGGCAAGGGAGAGGTGCTCGAGGTCGCTGAAGTCCAGCGCGCCGCGGCGCTTTTTGGCTTCGGAGTAAGCGCGGCTCAGCTCCAGAACCAGCGAGTAGAGGGCGTCGGTAACGGGTTTTATGACCGCCATGTCCGCCATAAGGTCGGCGGAGGGAACGCTGAAGCTGTCGCTGATTTTGTCCATGGCCTTTTTGCAATCGGAACGTATCTGTTTAAGGCCCTCCACGAAGGGATCGCCGCTGCGTCCGCGGACGGCGCCCGTGCGGGGGAAGTCCACCTGACCGAAAAGGTGGGCGGCATCCCAACCCTGTTCAAGGGTTTCGGCAAAGGCGGCAAGGCTCTGTGCGGTGATCTGCCACGAGCTCAGGTAGGCCTTGCAGGTGTCCTCATCGTTTTCCACCTCAATGATGGCTTCGGCCATGCGGCTGCGCCAGTAGCGCAGGCGGCTTTTGGCGCGGTCAAGCAGGAGCGCGCCCCAGGGAGTGGAGGCCACGTCGGCTGCGGGGTCTATTTGAGCAGCCAGCTGGCTGCGTATCCATTTTTCGGGAGAGGGGTGGCTCTGCAAGGCGGAGTAAGTTTCCAGCACTATCTCGGCAAGGCGGCTGTCGTCGCGGCCCGCGCCCATCATGTCGGCAAGGGCAAGGAAAGCGGGGTCGCCCTCGGGATATTTGCTCTCCAGCAGCTCGTCGAGAGTTTCGCGCAGCAGCGCGGCGGCTTCCGACTCCTCCATTTGGCGGAAGTCGGGGCGCACGCCGACTGCGTGGGCGCTTTCGCGGATAATGTCGGAGCAGAAGGAGTGGATGGTGTTTATCCTTGCGCGGTAAATAAGGGCGGATTGACGGCGCATGCGGCGGTCGGCGGGGTTTTCCGCAAGGCGCTGAGATATGGCGGAGGAAAGGCGGGAACGCAGTTCAGCTGCGGCCGCGCGGGTATAGGTGATAACGAGGAAACGGTCAACGTCCGTTCCTTGCTCGATGAGGCTCATAAGGCGCTCTATGAGTACGCGGGTCTTGCCCGAGCCTGCGCCTGCGGATATGAGCAGCGCGCTGCCGCGGTGGTTTATGGCGGCCTGCTGCATGGGGGTGAACTCCATGGCCATTGACGTTTCCCTCCTTGTAGATGATTGAAAAGATGCGGTGCAAAGCATACACCTCATCCACCACTTCGTGGTCCCCCTTCCCCTCAAGGGGAAGGTTAAGCCTATATCGTTCATTGTCAGCGTTTTATGAGAACCAAAGTTATGTCATTCTGAGGCTCTGCCGAAGAATCTCCGCAGATAAATTTTCATTGGCAGTTTATTGAGTGCGGAGATGCTTCGCTGCGCTCAGCATGACATATTTTTTACTGCGCGGCTATTCCTA
>JAFYLI010000147.1 GCA_017537165.1 Oscillospiraceae bacterium
ATCGGTGCCCTTGAAGATATTCAGCATATCGGCGCGGCCGCCGCCCGAATTGGGGCTATACTCGGCAAGCCAGCTGCGCTGCTGACCGCCTGCATTGGGGAATACGGCAATTACACCTTCCTTCTCGGCGATGCACCACCAAGAGGTTTCCTCGAACTGCATACCTGCGTTTGCGCCGCCGCCGTGGCAGGAAATTACCAGCGCGGGACGCTCGGGCAGATTTTCGGGGATGTACTCCAGCCAGCTGTCCTCCTTACCGTCGGCAAGAACTGCGGAGCAGAGCACGGGAGGATGGGGCGGAATGGAGGTATTGGAATTGGTATTATTGCGGATAACACCCTCGGGTGTGGGCATAGGAATGGGGCCATCTACGGGAATACCGGGAATAAGACGAATCTTACTCATGGTTTGCTCCTTTCATTACATGGCGTATGCTACGTTATATGCGTCGCGGACAACGGTAAGGAGGTTGCCTACCTTTGCCGCATCACCGATAACGGTTACGCCCTCGGCATCTGCGTCAAACTTCATTTCGGGAACATAGCCAACGGAGAGAATAACATTGTCGGCAGCGATGAACTTCTCGCCGTCCTCGCCTGCAATGCGTACGCCCTCTGCGGTTATCTCCTTGAGAGCGGAGGAAAGGTTAACTTCGATATTGTAGTAGCGGACGATATCGCGGAGCATGTTGGAGTTAGCTGCGCTCAGGCCGGGGATCTTAAGAATATCATCCTGCATCTCAACGATGATGGGCTTCTTGCCCTTAAGAGCCAGATCGTAAGCGATCTCGCAGCCGGTAAGACCGCCGCCGACGATAACTACGGTTTCGCCTACAGGCTTCTTGTCCAGCAGGTAATCAACTGCTTCGAGAACGGTTTCACCGTCGCAGCCGGGGATGGGCAGCTTTCTTGCGACGGAGCCGGTAGCAACGATGATTTCGTCTGCGCCAAGCTCTGCAAGCTTATCGGGAGCAACTTCGGTATTCAGGCGAATATCGACCTTCAGGTCTGCCAGCTGCTTCTTATACCACTCGAGCAGCTTCTTATCCTGCTCCTTGAAGGAGGGAGCTGCAGCTGCGATGAATACGCCGCCGAGCTTGTCGCTCTTTTCATAGAGGGTAACTTCGTGGCCGCGCATCTTCAGCAGGCGGGCAGTTTCCATACCTGCGACACCGCCGCCGATAACTGCGACCTTCTTGGGAGTTTCGGCAGGAGTGAGAACCCACTCTTCCTCGTGGAGGGTTGCGGGGTTGAGAGCGCATTCGCCCATGCTGCCGGTGAAGCCGCAGGGCTGACCCTTGAAGTGGCTTACTGCGAAGCAGCCGTTATGGCAGGCGATGCAGGGACGAACGTCGTCCACGCGGCCCTCGCGGAGCTTATCAACCCACTCGGGATCGCAGAGCAGCTGACGTGCAACGCCGACAGCGTCGATCTGACCGGCCTCAACGGCTGCGGTGATCTGGTCGGGATCATGCATTCTGCCTGCGCAGGCAACGGGAATGTTAACGAAATTCTTTATGTAGGTAACCTCGGGCAGGTTGCATGCCATGGGCATGTATACGGGGGGATGAGCCCAGTACCAGGAGTCGTAGGAGCCGTTATCTGCGTTGAGCATGTCAGCGCCGGCTGCTTCGAGGATTCTGGCAACGGTGGGGCTTTCTTCCATGGAACGGCCGAACTCAACGTAGTCCTCGCCGGGCAGAGCGCCTTCGTTGAACTTACGGATCTTGCTGGCAACGCTGTAGCGGACGGAAACGGGATAATCCTCGCCGCAGGCAGCCTTGATGCTGCGGATGATCTCGGTAGCGAAGCGCAGACGGTTCTCGACGCTTCCGCCGTACTCGTCGGTACGGTGGTTCATGTTTGCCATGGCAAACTGGTCAAGGAGGTAACCCTCGTGGACAGCGTGGATCTCAACGCCGTCGATACCTGCCTTCTTGCAGAGGGCAGCGGTCTTGCCGTAAGCATCGATAATATCGTGGATCTCTTCAACGGTGAGAGCTCTGTGCTTAACATTGGGATCCCATACGTTGGGCAGATCCTCGGTGGGAGCTACCATGGTCTTCTTAACGACCTCTTCGGGCATCTTGTCCATGCCGGGGAATACCATCATGGAGCGGCCGAAGCCTGCGCCAAGCTGCATGAAGAGCTTGCTGCCGTAAGAATGGATCTCATCCATAAGACTCTTGATGGGGCCCATGAAAATGTCTTCCTTCTCATAGAGCCAATCGCCATTGGTGCCGACAGCGGTAACGCCGGGGATCATAAGGCCAACGTTAGCCTTGGCGCGGGTGAGGTAATATGCGCGGGCGCGGGGAGCGAACTTGCCGTCATGGCCGATGATGCCGGTGCCGCCCATTGCGCAAAGGATGATTCTGTTCTTGATGGTGGTGCCGCCTATTTTAAGGGGAGTGAAAAGTGCTTCGTAGCTCATTTTATTTGTTTTCTTCCTTTCATGCCTGAAGTTTGCCGTCTACCCAATCGAGAGACTTGGTGATATGCTCCTGCCAGTACTCCCAGCTGTGGGTGCCGTGTCCTTCTACATAGTAATGTTCATAGCCGATGCCGACCAGATGCTCATGCAGCTCGCGGTTATTGGAGATAAGGAAATCCTCTGCGCCGCAGGCCATATACAGCTTGGGCTTCTCTGCGCCGCTTTCCATCAGCTTGGAGGCCAGAGCCTTGGGGTCAACATCGCTGCCGATGATCTTGCTGGGTTTGCCGAAGGTATGGATAAAGTAGCTGGGGGACATACCCATAGCGCCGCCCTGACCTGCGGGAGCAGGCTGAGGCTCCTCGGGCATATTGGAGATGCCGTCGGTGATAAGCGCAGAAGAGAAGGCGAGAATGCTTCCGAATACGTCGGGATTCTTCAGGCCGTTGCGGATAGCGCCGTAGCCACCCATGGAAAGGCCGCCGATGAGGGTATCCTCTCTCTTATCGGAGATGTTGTTGAAAACCTTGCGGGCAAATGCGGGCAGCTCATGAGCGATATACTGCTCATAAAGAGCGTCGCGGGCAACATCGTCAATATAGAAGCTGTTTTCGCCGGAGGGGCAGAAAATAGCTACATGATGAGCGGTAGCAAGCTGCTCGATGGTAGTGCCGCGCAGCCAGTCATAGTGGGCGCCGGAATAACCGTGAAGCAGAACGAGGAGCTTCATAGGTTCCTTGCGTTCGGGCATACCGGGGAATACGGGAGCCTCCGCAGGAACTACCGCAGTAACATCCGTGGTACGGTGGAGAGCGGTGGAGAAAAAGCTGAACTGAAATACTGCCATGGTAAAACTTCCTTTCGTTTTATTATTATGCACTCATTATATATGTTCTCGGCCTGTAAGACAACCGTTTATCCTTTATTTTACGCAATAAATAAAAAAATCCGCGAAAATGGCGGATCTTAATAAAACGTCTGCACTCCCGCCGGGATTATCTGCCGCGAGTGTTCTTGTATGCATTGCGGTGATATGATAGAATAGATTAAACAGATAGACAAACTTGAATTTGACTAACAGATTATTTTTGCGACTCCCAGGAGAGAGAATATGAAAAATCCTCAATCAAATTACGAACTTCAAGTGGATGTAGGAAAGAAAATCTTTCTTGAATACAACCAAGAAACACTTATCAAAA
>JAFYLI010000148.1 GCA_017537165.1 Oscillospiraceae bacterium
GGCAGACCACCTTGCATTCTCCATTCTCGGATAATTCAAAGGTAATATCCGCGGTATCTGTGTTTATGCTTATATTATCGAACGTTCCGCTTATGTCGTGAACGTTGGTTTCATAATCCACAGTATTCAGCATACTGAAGTCCCAGTCGAATAATATCATGACTCCCGCACAAATCGCAAATCCTGCAATCACAAGAAGCGCAGCCGCAATAAGCAAGCCTTTGTTTTTTCTTTTCATTACGCTTCCCCCTTTTTCATAAATCCGCGTTTAACTCCCTTGATCAGCTTTTTCGCCAGCTTCACGGTTCCCTTAGTAGCCGCCTTGCAGCCCAAGAACGCAAACACGGCAAGACCTGCCAGCGAAATGCCCGCACCGATCAGAGCGGCACCCGCAGGAATATTGCCGCCCGCGGCAAAGACAATGCCTGCCACTATTCCGCCGAGCATTCCACCGATAAAGCTTACAAAAACTGCCCAAAGGGCTATTACCACCGCCCACAGCGAAATATAAAGGGAAAGCAGAACGGCAAACGCTGCAATCAGCAATGGCAGCCACAGCGGCGAGCCGATCACGATAAGCACAATTTCCCATGCCCGCAGGCGCTTTTTCGGCTTTATTTTCTCCTTGACCAGCTTTGCAAAAGGAATATCGTCTATTATCTGCGCAGCTATCTCGTCCACGCCGCCCACAGCCGCAACAGCCTCTTCTTCCGAGAGACCGTCTTCCATGCGATCATCTATCATTTCAACGTAAAATGAAATTCTGTCCTCTACCTCTTCCCAAGGCAGCAAGGAGAGCTTGGAGGTCAGTTCGAGCACAAATTCGGTTTTAGTCATTCTCCTTATCTCCCTTGATCACAAATTGATATATGGCAAGAACCTTTTCCCATTCTTCCTTGAATTCCTCAATACGCTTAAGACCCATTGCGGTTATGCGGTAATACTTACGAAGCCTGCCATCGTGTTCAACGGAGCGCACTGTTAGCATACTGCCCGTTTCCAGCCGCTTCAGAATTGTATACAAGGTGGATTCGGAAAGTTCAACGTACGGCTTCAAATCCTTGATTATCTTGTAGCCGTAAGAATCCTCGTTCTTTATTGCCGTCAGGACACATACGTCCAAAAGGCCTCGCTTCAGTTGAACATCCATAGTATACCTCCCTTTACGGTATACATCGTATCACGAAGTATATATTCTGTCAATGCCTTCCATATCAAAAGACCGCCGCAAGCGAACACTTGCGGCGGTCTCATTATTTATTCAGTGGGGCATATTTTGTTTACTCGTTCGGTCATGATAAGCAGAAGCAGAACAAAAATCGCCAGGAAGTAGGGGTAAAAGGCTATATTTATATTCTGCGCTATAAGGCCGAACAGCGGCGGCATGAATGTACTGCCGCAGTAGGCGCTGGCCATCTGTATTCCAACGACGGCATGGGAATTTTCCTTTCCAAAGTGCTCGGGGGTGGAATGAATAACCGAGGGATAGACCGGTGCCGCGCCAATTCCCAGCACCACAAGACCTGCAAGGGCAACGGTTACATTGTCCATCGGCAGCGCCACAAGTACAACTCCGCAGCACATCAGTCCGACGCCTATGCGTATCATATTCTTATCACCGAAACGATCGGCAACAAATCCGCTCAAAAATCTGCCTGCGGTTATGCCCAAATAGAACATGGATGCAAAAAACGCGGCCGTTTCCGCATCTACGTTTCTGTGCTCAACCAGATAGCTGCTTGCCCACAAGCCTGCGGTGGATTCGAAGGCACAATAGCCAAGGAAGGCCAAAAGTATCGCTTTTACGCCCTTCATCTTCAAAACAGCTTTCAATCCGATAGCCGCCTCGTATTCTTCGGTTTCAATGCTTTCCGTATGCTTTTTCCGCCACATTGGCAGAGAGAGGAACAGCACTGCAGCTATCACTATCTGGATTGCCGATACTATTCCGTAGCCGCTTCGCCAGCCATGGGAAGCGCCGATAGCCCAGCCCATAATATATGGGCCCACCGTCGCACCCACACCCCAAAAGCAGTGCAGCCAGCTCATATGGCGCGATGCGTAATGCAGCGCAACGTAATTATTCAGCGCCGCGTCCACAGCGCCCGCCCCCATGCCGTACGGTATTGCGAGAAGGCAGAGCAGCCAAAAGGAGTTCCCCAAAGAAAATCCCAACAGCGCAAGGGCAGTAAGACTTACGCTGACAGCCGTAACGAGGCCCGCGCCAAATTTTCTTGTAACTTTGTCGGAAAGCAGGCTGGATACGATGGTTCCCGCGCAAATTATCATAGTTATGATGCCCGCATGGGACAGCGGCACGCCTAATTCGCCAACCATCAGCGGCCATGCCGACCCAAGCAGAGAGTCGGGTAAACCCAAACCTATAAAGGCAATGTAAATAACAGCAAGCAGCAGAGAAAACACACTCTCACCTCGCACTTTTCTTAACTCACACAATATTTGGATTATACCGCACCTGTCTACAAATTTCAATGACCTCTCCAAACTCCGTCATCGGCAATACAAATCCGTTCAAAAACACTTGCATTAAGCCAAAAATACCTATATGATAAGCAGGAACTACACGAATTAATTGAGGTAATCCCATGATAAATGCCGAAAAGCTGACTTTTGGATTCAGCAGCACACTTCTGTTCCGTGATATTTCCTTCACTTTGGAAGAAAACCGCCATTATGCCCTCATCGGCAGCAACGGAACGGGAAAAACCACCTTGACCAATATCATCCGCGAGCCGGAGCAATATAATTTTGAAGGCAAGCTGAAATTTGACGGTGTGGGCCGCATTGGCTACGTCAGTCAGTTCGCCACCCGCGATGGAGATCAGTCCTGCACCGTTTATGACTATCTTTGCCGCGACTTCCTTGCCTTGGAGCAGGCCATCAACGATGTCTGCACCGAGATGGGCTCAACCGATGATCTTGATGCCGTAATGGAGCGCTATCAGGCTTTGCTGGACGAAAGCAGCGCCATGGATGCCGACAACTATGAGCTCAACATCCGCCGTCAGCTGCAGCTGGCAGAACTTGAAAGCAAGGAGTCTTTGGAGCTTGAAAAGCTCAGCGGCGGCGAACTTAAGCTGGTGCAGATCATCCGTCAGATGCTGCGCCGCCCCGGTCTGCTTATAATGGACGAGCCCGACGTTTTCCTTGATTTCGAAAACCTGAACGGTCTGCGTGATCTTATCAACGGCTACGAAGGCACCCTGCTGATAGTTACCCACAGCCGCTACCTGCTCTCCCACTGCTTTAACCGCATATGGCATCTGGAAAACGGCGATCTTCAGGAATTTGAAGGCAGCTTTGCGGAGTACAATTACTCCCGCCTGCAGAAAAAGATCGACCTTCAACTGGCATCTTTGTCCGACGAGGAAGAGATTCGCCGCGTTACCGAGCTTGTTGACCGCCTGCGTGAGAAAGCCACCGAAGTATCGGAGGCTCAGCACGGCCGCACCCTCAAGGGCAAGGTCAGCTATCTTAACCGCCTGCTGACCCGTCAGATCAAGGCCCCCTTCGTAGAAATACGCCAGCCCGATATTCGTCTGCCCGAAGTAGAGCCCACCGAAGAGGCTGCGGAACTGCTGCGTCTTGACAATTATTCTCTGGCCTTTGATTCCACATTGCTGGAAAACGTATCTTTCTCCGTCCGCTCCGGCGAAAAGGTCGCCCTTGTTGGTGCCAACGGCACCGGCAAGACCTCCATGCTCCGCGACATTTGGAAAAACCAAAATCCGTCCATACAGTTTTCCGAGGAGGCTGTCCCCGCCTTCTTCTCTCAGCTCCATGCAGAGATACTGAACGAGAAGAACACCGTCTACGAAGAGCTTATTGCCGCAGGTTTCGAAACCAATAGTCAGGTGGAAGAATATCTAGTCGGCTATTGCTTTGATCCCGACAGCTTAGGCCGCAAGGTCGGTCAGCTCTCCGGCGGCGAAAAAAATCTGCTGCAGCTTGCCAAGCTGGCCGCAAGCAATGCAAACATCCTGCTTTTGGACGAGCCTTCCAGCCATCTTGACACCTTTGCTCAAATCGCATTGGAAGATGCTATCGCAGCCTATAAAGGTGCCGTGCTCATGGTTTCTCACGATTTTTATACCATTGTCAACTGCGCCGACACCATACTGTTCGTAGAAGACGGCGGCATTCGTCCTATGAGCGCCCGAGCATTCCGCAAAATGATTTACAAGAAGCATTTCAGCAAGGACTACCTTGAACTTGAACTGCAGAAAAAGGACTTTGAGACCCGCATTGCCCGCAGCCTTGAAGCAGGCGACTGCGTAGAGGCTCAGCGTCTGTGCGATAAGCTGGCTCTTATTGTAGAGCAGATGTAGGATGCATAAAACGCATAAAAAATGCTCTGACGAAATTCGTCAGAGCATTTTCTTTTTATTATTCCTTTGGCAAATCAGAAATTATTTTCCGTTCTGCTGATAAGGTCATTCTGGCAGTCGAGAGAAAGCTCGGTGAAGTAAGCGGAATAGCCCGCAATACGAACTACCAGATCGCGGTATGCCTCGGGATCGGCCTGAGCCGAGCGCATCGTATCGGAAGATACTATATTATACTGCAGCTCCATGCCGCCCATATTCATATAAGTCTGCGTAAGAACTTTAAGCTTTTCTATACCGTCTTTGCCGTTGAGGGCGTTGGGGTGGATACGGATATTGATGGCAAGGCCGTTCATAAACTTTCCGTGCTCAAAGCAGAGCGCGGACTGCAGAACTGCGGTGGGGCCGTTTTTATCTCTGCCCTGAGCGGGAGAGGCCGCATCGGCTATGGGAGTGCCTGCAAGTCTGCCGTCGGGGGTTGCCCATGTGGTATAACCCTGAGCTACGTGGCTGGCCGCGCTGTACAGACCGCCCTTGAATATCTTGCTGCGGACACTGTAGCATTCCTTGCACATCTCATAGTAGGTATCTACTACCCACTTCATCTCCTCATCGGCATAAGGATCCGCATTTCCGTAATGAGGTACCTCATTGAGTATCTGCTGGCGGAGCACTTCGTGGCCTTCCCAGTTTGCCATATAAGCATCGAAAAGTTCGCGGGTAGTGCACAGCTTTTTATCAAAGCACATGTACTTGATAGTTGTCAGGGAGTCTGCAACGGTGGCAAGGCCGACAGCCGTAGAGCCGTAAGAATTATACTTAGCGCCGCCGCATACGATATCCAC
>JAFYLI010000149.1 GCA_017537165.1 Oscillospiraceae bacterium
ACTCGTTGCCGATGCCGGGGAGATCCGGGATAGTGTAAACGCCGCCAACAGGCTGATAATCGTAGATGCAGAGATCCTTGATGTGGCTGTGGAGATTGTTTACGTGGTGCTCGTGGATAATAAAGTTGGGGATAGAGGACTCGAGATGCAGGGAGAGAGCGGTGGAAAGAGGCGTTCCGCAAACGTGAAGCTGGACGGAAACGTCGTAAGCATGAGCCATTTCACATATCTTCTTGCCTTCGGTAACGCCGCCGCAGCTGGTCAGGTCAGGCTGAGCGACCTGAAGCGACATATCCTCGAAATAGGGGGCGTACTGCCAGCGGGAGAATATGCGCTCGCCGTTGGCGATGGGAATACGGGTGCGCTCACTTATCCATTTTGCGGTCTTGGGGGAGGGCGTGTTGGGCTCCTCGAAGAAGTAGATGTTGTATTTCTCCACAGCTTCGGCTATCTGCACTGCGGAGAGTGCGTCAAGACCCGAGTGATTCTCGATGATGATATCAACGTCCTCGCCGACGGCTTCGCGGGTGGCGGCAACGCGGTTTTCTATCATGCGCAGCATCTTGGGAGGCAGAATGCCTGCTCTGTCAAGATGAGATACCTTGTTTGCGGGACTTGTGCCAAAGCAGGTGAAGTCAACCTTTACGGCATCATAGCCGTCAGCGACGGCCTTACGGGCCATGGCGGCATAGTCATCGTCGGAGAAAGCCATCTCATACTCGGGGCCCCAGCCCAGCTGAAGCTGGCTGGCGTAGCAGCGGAGCTCTTCGCGGAACTTGCCGCCGAAAAGATTGTAGAGAGGCGTGTTGTAATACTTGCCCTTGATGTCCCAAAGAGCAATGTCAATGGCGCTCATGGCGGAGAAAACGGCAGGGCCGGGACTTTGACCCCAGAAGGTGGTCTTGTGGAGCTTATCCCATATTACCTCGTTGGCGAGAGGATTCATGCCCAATACGAGGGGGATAAGGCTTTCAAGCATGCCGTATGCGCCCTCGGCTCCGTTGCCGTAGGACATGGAAGCCTCGCCGTCACCGTAAATGCCCTCGTCGGTATACATGCGGATGCCCACGGGCTTTGCGGGAGCAAAAGTATCGCAGTGGAAGAGGAAAAGCTCGACTTTTGTGATCTTCATTTCCTTACTCCTTGGTGATAGTCTTCTTCATGCGGGCCTCGACCATTGCCTTTTCAGTCCACTCATTGCCGATGCCGGGCAGCTCGGGAGTTACGAAGCGGCCGTTGACGGGCTGATAATCATGGACGCAGAGTGCCTTCATATAGGGAGCGAGGGCAACGCAGTGCTGCTCGTGAATGATGAAGTTGGGGATAGCGGACTCAAGGTGCAGGGAAGCTGCGGTGGAAAGGGGAGTGCCGCAAACGTGAGCCTGAACGGCTACATCATAGGTGTGGGCCATGTCGCAGATCTTCTTGCCTTCGGTGAGGCCGCCGCAGCTGGTCAGGTCAGGCTGAGCGATCTGCAGGGACATATCCTCGAAATAGGGGGCGTACTGCCAGCGGGAGAATATGCGCTCGCCGTTAGCGATGGGAATGTTGATGTTCTCTGCGATGTACTTCGCGGTCTTGGGGGTGGGAGTGTTGGGCTCCTCGAAGAAGAATATGTTGTACTTCTCGATGGCGCGTGCCAGCTGAATGGCGGAAAGTGCGTCGAGAGTGGAGTGGTTTTCAACGATGATGTCAACGTTGGGGCCTACAGCCTCGCGGACGGCGGCAACGCGCTCTTCGGCCAGCTGAACGTAATAGGGGCTCATGGGGCCGCGGCGCTGCTCATTGCCGAGAGGACGGGAGGGATCGCGGTCAATGGTGAGGAAGTCGATCTTCAGCGCGTCATAACCCAGCTCATCAACAACATACTTGGAAACTTCGGCATACTTCTCGGTGGTGTAGGCGAAATCGTGGTAACCCTTGAAGCCGTGCTGGAGCTGGCTGGCGTAGCAACGGAGATCCTTGCGCTGCTTGCCGCCGAGCAGGCGGTAAAGGGGAGTGTTGAAAACCTTGCCCTTGATATCCCAAAGAGCCAGGTCAATGGCGCTCATGCCGGAGAATACAACGGGTCCGGGGCTCTGACCCCAGAAGGTGGAGCGGTGCATCTTATCCCAAATTACTTCGTTGTCAAGGGGATCCATGCCGATTATCATGTTTGCGAGGGCTTCGATCATGCCAAATGCGGCTTCGGAACCGGTGCCGTAGGACATGGAGCCTTCGCCGTCGCCGTAAATGCCCTCGTCGGTATAAATTCTGCAGCCGACGGGCTTGTTGGGGATAGCTACTTCGCAGCGGAACTGAAATACTTCAACTTTAGTTATCTTCATAAAATATCATTTCCTTTTCTTGTAGTGTCAGATTTACCGAAAAGTGCCGAGAAATCACTTTTCGCTGAATCTGCGGAAAAATGAAGAACGCCCCTGCTCTGCCTGCGGCAAAGCAGAGGCGTATAAGTTTTAGCTTATGCAGCCAAAAGGGTTAGCGGACCTTGTTCCAGTCCTCGCCCTTTTCCAGGCCCCACATCTCGAATACTTCGTTGTAGAAGGGAGGACGCTCGAAGTCGAAGGGGAAGAGCCAGGGAGTGTTGCGGTAATCCATGTGGAACTTCTCGAAGCCCTTAAGACCGGTGCAAACCTCTTCCAGCTTGTGGGGAGGAATGGAGAAGATCATCTCATCCTTGCCTGCGCGTGCGCGCTCGACATCACCGGGATCGGGAACGGTTACGCGATACTCACCGTTAAGTACGGGGGGAACGGTAGCGTATGCGCAGGAGTCAATGCCGTCGAACTCGCTCTTTACGTAAGTACCGGTCATGGACTTAACAGCGCGGAGCATCATGTTCAGCTGCATGGTGTTGGAGTAAACGAGGATGACGTCGGGCTCAAACTCTGCGATGTGGAGAGGAGAGGTTACGACTGCCTTGCACTTGCCCAGCTCGAGGCGGGGGAAGTTGGCGAGGAACTCGTCAGCCTTGTCAGCGGGAACGCCGATGTACTTCTTGATAACGTTGAAGTAGTCGGTGCCGGGGGTGCAGTCAACCATACCGAAAGCGATCAGGGGGTTCCAGCACCAGTGGTCTTCCTTGGTCAGAGCGATGGTCATGCCTCTCATTCTGGTCATAGCCTTAGCCTGGCAGAAAGCCATGTGCTTGCCCATGTCGCGCTTGGGGAAAATAGCGTTCTTGGGAATATCCTCGAGGTTGTCGAAGAACTTGACGGCGATAGGATAGGTCTCCAGACGGAGAGTATCATCCAGGAACTTGCCGTACTCATTGTACTGCTGTATAGTCATGGGAATACGCTTCCTTTCTTTGATTTACTATTTTGATTTACTATATTATGAATAAACCTAAAATTAAACGCTCATTGTGTATGCGCGCCAGCCACCGCTCATGTTCTTTACCTTGAAGCCCATAGCCTTGAGGAAGAGAGCGGAGTTGTATGCGCGATAGCCGACACCGCAGTAGACCACGTAGGTCTTGCTCTTGTCCAGCTCGGTGTAACGCTCGCGGAGCTCATCGATGGGGATGAGAACTGCGCCTTCGATGTGGCCCATATCCCATTCCATCTGGCTGCGAACGTCCAGCATGATCTCGCCTGCTTCCTGCAGAGCGGGAACTTCGGAGGGCAGAGCGTAATCCATCTCGCCTCTGATCATGTTGGCTGCGATCATGCCGCCCAGGATAACGGGATCCTTTGCGGAAGAATAGGGGGGAGCATAAGCCAGGTCGAGGTTTTCGAGATCGAAAACGGTCAGGCCGGAGTAGATAGCGGTTGCCAGAACGTCGATACGCTTGTCAACACCCTTGCGGCCAATGCCCTGAGCGCCGAGGATGCGGCCGTCCTGCTTAGCTACGGTGAGCTTGAGGACCATGGGCATAGCGTCGGGATAGTAGGTAGCGTGGCTGAAGCCGGGAACGTATACGCTCTCGAAATCCCAGCCAAGATCAGCTGCCTCGCGTGCATTCAGACCGGTGCGTGCTGCGGTGAGCTCGCCAACCTTGATGATAGCGGTGCCGAGAACGCCCTTGAACAGGAGCTTGCCGCCTGCTGCGTTGCAGCCTGCTGCACGGCCCTGCTTGTTTGCGCTGCCTGCCAGAGGAATGCGGACCTTCTTGCCGGAAACCAGGTTGAGGGACTCAACCATGTCGCCTGCGGCATAGATGTCGGGATCGGAGGTGCGCATGGTAGCGTCGGTCCATACGCCGCCGGTCTCGCCGATTCTGAGGCCGGCCTTGACTGCCAGCTCGGTGCTGGAGCGTACGCCTGCAGCCATGATGACCATGTCGGCGGGGATAGAGGTGCCGTCTGCGAGGACTACGCCGTCAGCCTTGTCGCCGCCGGTGATCTCGGAAACGGATGCGCCGGTGAGAACGGTGATGCCCATAGACTCAAAGTGGCCGATGATAACGTCGGAGAACTCCTTGTCCATGTTGGTCATAACCTGGGGCAGACGCTCGATAAGAGTAACCTTGATGCCCTTCTCGCAGAGGTTCTCTGCAGACTCGAGACCGATGAAGCCGCCGCCAACTACGACTGCGGACTCGGTGCCGACTTCCAGCTTGGAAACGATGCTGTCAGCATCGGGAACGGTGAATACGTTGTAAACGCCATCCTTTTCGATGCCCTTGATGGGGGGCACGATGGGGCGGCCGCCGGTGGCGAGAATGAGCTTGTCATAAGCTTCGGTAACTTCGCCGTCGGGAGTGCTTACGGTGATGGTCTTGTTCTTTGCGTCAACGTCGATAACTTCGTGGTTGATGCGAACGTCAATGTTGAAACGCTCCTGGAACATCTCGGGGGTAACGAGGAGCAGCTCATCGCGGTCTTCGATAACGCCGCCGATATAATAGGGCAGGCCGCAGTTTGCGAAAGAAACGTAATTGCCTTTTTCGAAGAGGACGATTTCGGCATCCTCGTTGGTGCGGCGAGCCTTGGTGGCTGCAGAAGCACCGGCAGCAACGCCGCCAACTACAAGAATTCTCATTATGTACTATCTCCTATTGACGTGATTATTCGTTATCCAGCAGGAACTCAGCGATGGTACGGGTTGCCTTCTCAACAACGTCTGCGCACTTTACGGCGTGATCGTCGATCTGCCAGTAAGCTTCGCAGTCAGCGGGGTTGGTGAAGATGAAGGAACGGCCGAAGACCTTCTTCTGGAACTCGGGGCACATGGTGGTACCCATCTTCTCAAGGTAGTAATCGCGGAATGCCTGGAACTTAGCTGCGCCGACATCCTGCAGGTCGGGGTTGGCGAGCTCGTCTGCCAGGGGAACATTGTACTTCAGGCCAACTGCCAGCAGGCCGCAGGTGTAGGTGCCGCAGGTACCGCTGCTTGCGCCTGCGCCGCCGCAGAGGGACATGGAAGCGCGGATCATTTCCTCGGGGATATCAAAATACTGGGACAGACCGATGAGAGTGCTGCGGGAGCAGACGTCATCGCGGATCTGAGCTTCGCGGGCTGCCTTGCCGCAAAGGTCAAGAATTTCTTCTCTGGTCATGGTTTCCTTAGACATAGGTGGTTTCCTCCTCATTTTTTTGCAAGCGTTCCGAAAAAGCCTTTGCGGAACGCAAAAAATATTTTTAATTATTAATTAACAACCTACATTCTAACATATTACGCGCACCTATTCAATAGTTGAATTTTGCCCGTTGTAATAAAAAATAGAGGCGTAGGTTGCGTTGAAAGCAATGAATCTTTGGCTATATCGTGGATAACGTGTAAAAACTCTTGACCAGAGATTGTGAAGAGTATACAATGTATTATTATAGCGAATTGAATTAATCAGCAAGGAGGCATATATAAACAATGGAGATCAGAGAAGTATCTGCCCTGGCGGCAAAAATCAAGAACAATATTGAAAAAGTAATGGTAGGAAAGAGCGACGAGATAGAGCTTATCATCACCGCTCTCATCTGCGGCGGACACGTTCTGCTGGACGATGTTCCCGGCACAGGTAAGACCGTTACTGCCAAGTCTTTGGCAAAGTCCATGGCCTGCGATTTCAAGCGTATTCAGTTTACCCCCGACCTGCTTCCCTCCGATATCACCGGTATGAGCATTTTCAACCAGAAGGAGTCCGTTTTCGAGTTCCGTGAGGGCCCCGCATTCACAAATATCCTGCTGGCCGACGAGATCAACCGCGCCACTCCCAGAACTCAGTCTGCTCTGCTGGAGTGCATGGAAGAGCGCCAGATCACCGTTGACGGTGTTACCCGTGCCCTCGCCGAGCCTTTCTTCGTAATTGCTACCCAGAACCCCGTTGAGTCCTCCGGTGCATTCCCCCTGCCCGAAGCTCAGCTGGACCGTTTCCTGTTCCGCCTGAATCTCGGTTATCCCGATACTCTGGGCGAGATGGCTATTCTCGAAAGATTTATCAACAACAGCCCCCTGGAAGAGCTGGAGTCTGTTGCTACCGGCAGCGAGATCGTAGAAGCTCAGGCTGCCTGCCGCAAGGTTGAGGTCAGCGAGCCCGTTCGCCGCTATATGGTAAACCTCACTGAGGCTACCCGTAACGCAGCCGACGTATCCCTCGGCGTCAGCCCCAGAGGTCTGCTGTGGCTCATGCGCGCCTGCCAGGCTTACGCTGCTGTTCAGGGCCGCGACTACGTCCTGCCCGACGATGTAAAGAAGCTGGCTGTGCCCGTATTCGCTCACCGTATCATTACCCGCACCGGCTACGGTGTTGCCGGTAAGGCAGCTCAGGTGGTAAGCGATCTGCTCAGAGCAGTTCCCGTTCCCACCGAAGATCCCAACGCAGAGAAGATAGGCTGATACCTCGCCGTATCTGATAAAAAACTTAGGAGGTGGAACGTTGACCGCCTTTTGGATAATTTTGCTTGTGGGAGTTTTTGCCCTCCTGCAGGTATCGTATTACAATAAAAACGCGCTGAAAAAAGTGCACTATGAGCGGCACTTTTCGGAGAAGCGCGTATTCGCCGGAGATAAAGTGCATCTGGTGGAGGTCCTCGGCAACGGCAAGCTTATTCCCGTGCCTTGGGTTCGAGTGGAATCCCGTATTCCTTCGGAGCTTAAGTTCAAGGCTCAGGAAAACCTTGAAATAGCCATGGAGCTTTTCCACAAGAGTCTGTTCTTCCTCGGCGGATATTCCCGTATTACCCGCCGCCACGAAATAACCTGCGTCAAGCGCGGTTATTTCGATTGCAGCAAGGCATCCATCGCCGCAGGCGACCTTTTCGGCCTTGCCAACGCCCGAAGAGATTATGAGGGCGACGCTACCCTTTACGTTTATCCCGCTATTCCCCGTCCAGAGGATATGCCCGAATCCGCCCTCAAATGGCAGGGCGAGGTTACCGTGCGCCGCTGGATAATGCCCGATCCCATGCTGGTAAACGGCATTCGCGAATATCGTCCCGGTGACAGCCGTAAGGATGTCCATTGGGGTGCCACTGCCCGCACGGGTTCCCTGCAGGTCAAGACCCACGATTATACCGTGTCGCCCCGCGTTCTTATCTGCATGAACTGCCAGATAGACGATATGCTCTACGGTGCTATGCGACCCGAAGATGTGGAGTTCCTTGAAAACGGCGTAAACATTTCCGCTGCCCTTGCCGCATGGTGCTGCGATAACGGCATCGACGCAGGCTTCTGCGCCAACGGTGAGGACAGAGCTCATCCCGGCAATACGCTGCTGGTTCATCCCGGAACGGGTGAAGCCAAGCTCAACGAGATACTTGAAGCGCTTGCCGTGCTGAACATCAAGATGCTCAAGGGTTTCCATGCCACGCTGGATGAACTCATCAACGCCGGTACTACCGAAATGGATATCGTTATCGTATCTGCATACTGGAGCGATTCTCTTGAAGAGAGAGCTGAGATCCTTCGCAAGATGAATAACTCCGTTTCCTGGGTACATATAAAGGGGGTGCTGGGTAGATGAAAGCCGATAAACTCGGAATGTGGCTTATAAATCTGCTGATGTCTGCCGCACTCGCATTCTCTATTTTGGTGCTCATGGAGCAGCTGCCCGGCATGGGCTGGGCATGGTACAGCCGCAGCCTTTGCGGCCTGCCCGTGCTTATCTGCTTCCTCGCAGGCCTTATTGCCCGCGAGGTAAAAACGCTGCGTTATGTGCTCCTGCCGATTTCGGCACTGGGTGCTGCGGCCATAGTATGGCTGCTTTTCCCCGCCCACGGCACAGTGGATATAATCTTTATAGTCCTTTGTGTATTTCTGGGCGCAGGTATCTTTTTCATAGGCCTGAGAGGCGATCTGCCCTTCCCGCCTAAAGTAGCGCTGGCCGCTATAGTTCTCTTTATCTTTGACTGTGCCTATTTCTATTTGAATACGGGCCTTATCAAGGAAATTATGCCCATCACTTACTGTACGCTGGCAACCTTCCTGCTTGCCTTGTACAGCTTCAATACAAACAGCCTGCATAACGGTCTGCATAACGTAAAGGGCGGCACCGTAATGGCGGTTCCCGCAGGTTTGCGCAGCCGCAATATCCTTATGCTCTCCGTGTTTGTTGTTATCGCTGTGCCCCTTGCAAGCATGGGCTTCCTGCACAGAGGTCTCAGCGCCGGCTTCGGCTTCCTTTTCCGCGTTATATGGGCCATAATGAAGGCTCTCAGCCCCGGTGGCGGAGATTCGGGCACTCAGACTCAGGCTCCTCAGGAGTCCGCCGAACTGCCCGAAACCGATGTTGCCCTTGATCCCGGTGCTCCGGACGGCTGGTTCGTGCCCCTGTTCATCATTATTGTCCTTATCCTGGGCCTTATCGGCGCTATTATCGTATTCATTCCCAAGCCCGACGGACGAGGTGGACGAGGCGGTCTCAGCGAGCTGATGAAGAAGCTGTTCAAGGTGCGTCAGGTCGAAGCTTATGAGGACAGCGTTGAGCGCCTGCTTGACCTTAAGGGACTGCTGAAAAAGAGCCGCGACAGCGTCAAGAACTTCATAGATAAGCTCACCGCCGTTCCGGAAAAGTATGAGGATATGCCCGACAACCGAATGAAAGTGCGCTTTGCCTATAAGTATCTGCTCAAGAGCAGCCGCGTAAATCAGCGCGCTGTGTATTATACTCCCCGCGAGCTCAGCGATCAGCTTGGCATAAGCGAGGTGCAGCAGCTTGCCGAAGCCTACAACACCGCCCGTTATCGCGAAAACAGCGAAATAACCTCCGAACATGAAGCAACTGCAAAGGCTGCCATGACCGCAATAAGAAGCAAAAGAAGATAAGGAAAGACCCCTGAACACCGAAATGTTCAGGGGTCATTTTTATCAGTTATCCTTGTCGCCCTTCTGACGGACGATGAGCTTGATGGGAGTTCCTTCAAGGCCGAATACGGCGCGTATCTGGTTTTCGATGTAGCGCTGATAGGAGAAGTGGAAAAGCTCGGCGCTGTTTACGAAAATAATGAAGCAGGGGGGCTGGATGCCGGTCTGGGTCATGTAGTAGAGCTTCAGGCGGCGGCCCTTGTCGGAGGGGGGCTGCACGCGGGCGGTGGCGTCCTCGAGAACATTGTTGAGCATACCGGTGGTGATGCGCATGGTGCTCTGGTTGTGAACGAAGTTGATAAGCTCAAACAGACGGTTGACGCGCTGACCGGTGAGAGCGGAAATGAAGACGATAGGAGCGTAGGTCATGAAGCTCAGGTCGCGCATGATGTCCTTGCGCATCTTGTCCATGGTCTTGTCGTCCTTGGCGATAAGGTCCCACTTGTTGACTACGATGATGCAGGCCTTGCCGGCTTCGTGAGCCATGCCCGCAACCTTGGTGTCCTGCTCGGTAACTCCGTCCTGAGCGTCGATGAGGATAAGACATACGTCGGCGCGCTCAATAGCCTGCTGGGCGCGGAGCACACTGTACTTCTCGATCTTATCATCAACTCTGCTCTTGCGGCGCATACCTGCGGTGTCGATGAAGAGGTACTTGCCCTGCTCGTTCTCAAAGTAGCTGTCAACAGCGTCGCGGGTGGTGCCTGCAACATCGCTGACGATAACGCGGTTTTCGCCGAGAATGTAGTTGGTGAGGGAGGACTTGCCGACGTTGGGGCGGCCGATCATTGCTACGCAGATGGTGTCATCGTCGGTTTCCTCTTCGGTTTCGGGGGGGAATGCGGCTACGCAGGCATCCAGCATGTCGCCGGTGCCGTGGCCGTGAACGGCGGAAACGGCAATGGGATCGCCGAGGCCGAGAGAGTAGAACTCGTAAAGGCCGGGATCGGTCATGCCGGTGGAGTCCATCTTGTTTACTACCAGTACGATGGGCTTGCCGCTGCGCTGGAGCATGGATGCGATCTCACTGTCCGCTGCGGTAACGCCGGTGTGGATATCGGTTACGAGAACGATAACGTCGGCGGTGGCGATGGCGATTTCAGCCTGCTCGCGAATAAAGCGGAGAATTTCGTTGTTGGTCTTGGGTTCGATACCGCCGGTATCGACCATGGTGAACTCGCGGCCGTTCCAGTCGGAGTCGGCGTAAAGTCTGTCGCGGGTAACGCCGGGAACGTCCTCTACGATGGACAGGCGCTTGCCGGCCAGCTTGTTAAAGAGCATGGACTTGCCTACGTTGGGGCGTCCTACTATTGCTACCAGGGGCTTAGCCATAATGTGTTGCCTCCTTTGAAAATAAAAATCAGTTCAAGCCTAACATTGCGTCAAGCAATGCTCCGCCGTCGTTGGGGACGGGGATAACGGGTACTCCCAGTTCTGCAGAGAGCTGCTCAAGGCTTACGTCGTCAAGGAAGACGTCGCCGCCGTGGCGCAGCATAACTGCGGGGATAAGCAGCTTTCGGCCGAGGTCTTTGCCTTTGAGCTGGTCGATAATATCGCCGCCTGCTACAAGACCGGCCACATCCACGGTCTCGCCGAGGAAGTTGTTTTTAATGGGGTAGACCTTACCGTGGGCGTTGAGGCATTTTTCGCCCATTTTCTCTATCAGACTCTGGATGAAGGGGGCTGCAGCTTCACCGGTAGCAACAGAGAAATAGGATACGGGGTCTTCGTCGAGGAACTTCAGTGCACTCTCAAACTCGTCAGAAAGAGAACGCATGAGACCTACACCGTTTTCGTACTGGGGGTAATCGTCATAGTATTCTGTATCGGGAATGGGGCGGCCTGCACGGAGATAGAGCTCATCGGAGCAGTAGAAAATGCGCCGTCCCACATTCTTTGCAAATTCATCGCCGTAGTTATCAACGATGTCGATGATTTCCTTGGCTTTCTTTTTGTTGACGGGAGAGAGGGGATAAAGCCCGTCACGGTGCTTGGTGATACCTACGGGTACCACGGATACGCTGTCCACGTGGGGATAGAGTACCGTAAGGGTCATCATGGTGCGGACAAGCTCATCGCCGTCGTTGAGATCGGGGCAGCAGACTATCTGACAGTTCATCTTGAT
>JAFYLI010000150.1 GCA_017537165.1 Oscillospiraceae bacterium
AGAATGTCCCCTGCCCTATAAACCTTGTCATAATATTCATCGAACGCGGAATGGTTATGCCCCCAAATGAAGACGACGTTAGGATATTTATTAAGCGTGTCGGCTAATTTATCGGCATTTTCGCTGAGTTTATCTCCCCAAAAATGTATGGGAAAGTGCGCAAGTATAAAAACAGGAATATCTGTCGGTGCAGTAAGCAGATAGTCATTAAGCTTGGCGATATCTTCTTCACTGTATCCCTCGCTCATCTTTGAGGCAATACTGCCGGAACCAAGGCAATACATAATATAATCCTCGGTTTTTATAGCCTCCCCAACTCGCAACAACCGATCAGCTGCTCGGTTATCTTCGTAATTATTCATGTAATCGCCGCCGGCAAAAGGATACCATTCATGGTTGCCGAAAGTATATATGGTATTACCTATGTAACCGTTGGCAACTTCAACATCCATATTGTCAATTACGTTTTGAACGTTCGCCCAGTACTCTTTTGCAGTTCGGGAATATGCGCTGCCCAAGTCTCCGCAGAATCCCATTGCATCAATATAGTTTACCTTCTCTCGTATATTGTTCAGCCAAACCAACAGGTTATTCTGAGGATAAGATACTGCATGGTGCACATCGGCTACAAAAGCAAGGGTTATCGAACCGTCTGTGTTTTTTACTGAATTTCTTATAACGGAAGGAATATAATTGCCGTTTGGGATATATTTTGCTATTACAGCAACCTTAGGCATTTCTTTTTCAAAAACGAAAACATCACATGCGTCAGCTTCGTCTTTGCTTATGCCAAAGTTAATGCCGTCAAACGTGAGGAAATATTGCTTGTGCATAAGTATATGCTTGCTGTCTGCTTCATAGATAAAGGAACGTCCTGTTCCGAATGTCATTAGGCCAAAACTACCTGCATATACAAATTTTCCGGGATCACCAACACTTTCGATGCAATCGTCCAACGCTGCCGTCCAAGTAACAGAATCGGAGGCAGCAGCTATCATAACGCCATCGGTGTCAATCTTTTCGGCTACAAATGCACCATTGACCAAAGCAAATCCACAATATTCACCGTCATGTAGAGTGGCAATAATATATCTGTTTCCGGGTACAAATACTTTTGCAGGTTTATAATCACCCGTTGCTTTATCGGATTTTGTTGCCATAGTTACGTCTCCTATATCAAAACAGTTTTTAATATTATAAAATGTCTGTTCACTATCGTCAACAGCATATGGATGATCACTAAAATGTCTAATTGATAAATCGTAAAAATAGTGCTATCATTTGCTTAGGCGGTGGTATTGTGAATAAAAAAGAAATACGCGCATTAATAAAGTCGCTGAAAAAACAGCTCTCAACCGATTACATCAAAGAGTACAGTTCTAAAGTCTGTGATATTCTTTGCAATGAGCGGATTTATAAAGAGGCTAAAGTTATCTATCCGTATCTCGCCTATAATCAGGAGATAATAACTGATACTCTTATCGAAAGAGCCTGGGCTGACGGTAAAGCAGTAGCGGTTCCCAAATGCTACGAAGAGAACCGAATGGAGTTTCATAGGATTACATCTTTTGATGACACAGAACTCGGCATGTTTAATATTCCTGAACCAAAATGCGGAGAGATAGTTGAAGACAGCGATGTGCTTATAATAATGCCCGGACTTGCTTTTGACGATGAGTTTAATCGGATAGGTTATGGCGGTGGATATTATGATCGTTACCTTGACAGAAAACAGAACTGTAATTTCGTTAAAGTAGCTTTTGCATATGATTTTCAAATGGTTGATCACATTGAAGTTGATGATTATGACTATAAGGTTGATGTGATAATTACCGACAAAGGCTGCAAGTACGCCAAAGCTTTATAAAATATACTTACACGCTATTGACATCATATTTAAATATGATAAGATTATCTTGCAATTAGTCAGAGTAGAAACTGAGCATTAAGTGCCGGCGGGATGGGAAGTCGCCCACCGGACGAAAAACCCAATTGAGGTTTATGATTCAGTTTCGCGTCCGCTGGCACATATGACGGGATAGTCTTGTTGTTTGACTTATCACACCTTCTTTTGTGTTCAGTGCAAAAGAAGGTGTTTTTTGTTATGTGAGCATAGCAGGAAAACCGATAACTAAAGGTAGAAAGATAACGGAGGAATTTATATTATGATGACCTACGAAGAAGCACTTACCTACTATGATAAAGCCGCACTTGCCGGCTCGATCCTGCAGAGAGACGTTATGGACGCACTGCTGCAGGAAATCGGCAATCCTCACCTTGATCTGAAATATATCCACATAGCTGGTACTAACGGCAAAGGCTCCTGCTCTGCATTCACAAGCTCCATACTCAACAAGGCAGGCTACCGCACCGGTCTTTACGTTTCTCCTTACATTCAGGAGTTTGGCGAGCGTGTACAGGTAAGCGGTGAGCTTATTCCTAAGGAGGCTGTAGCATCCATTACCGAGGAACTCGTAAATGCTTCCAAGGTAATCATGGAAAGAGGCTTCAGGCAGCCCACCGTTTTTGAACTTATTACTGCCATGGGCTTTTTGTGGTTTAAGCGTCAGAACTGCGACATTGTAGTTCTCGAGGTTGGTATGGGCGGCAGACTTGACGCAACCAACTCCATCCCCGAAGCCGAAGTTTACACCATAATGAATATCGGTTATGACCATATTGGTGAACTTGGCGATACCCTCGAACTTATTGCAGGCGAAAAAGCAGGTATTATCAAGGAAGCCGGCGGCCCCGTTGTTGTTTATGAGCAGGGTGAAAATGTTCTTGATGTATTCCGCAACACTTGTGCAGAAAAGGGCAAGAATATGGTAGTGGCAGAGAGCGCATCTGCCGTTGTAAAGAGCATTGATATTGACGGAACAGTGATTGACTATAAAGATTACAAAGATCTTCGTATTTCCCTTCTCGGCAATTATCAAGTAAGAAATGCGGTTACTGTTATCAATGTAGTTGAGCAGCTCATTGAACGTGGTTGGAACATTAGCGAGCAGAACATCAGAGATGGTCTGGCATCCGCTCACTGGCCCGGAAGAGTTGAAGTTCTTCGCCGTGACCCCATTGTTATCGTAGACGGTGCTCACAATCCTCAGGGTACCACTGCTTTGGCTGAGACACTGCGTTCTATCTTCCCTGACCGCAAATTCACTTTCGTCTGCGGTGTTCTTGCTGATAAGGATTACGATTCCAGCCTTGATGTTATAGCTCCTCTTGCTGATAAATTCTATGCCGTAACTCCTAACAGCTATCGCGCACTTTCTGCTGAACAGCTTGCTAAAGAAATTACCGAGCGCTGCAACGTTCCTGCTAAGTCTTATGACACCATACCCGAGGCTCTGGATGACGTTATGGCAAATGCGAATAAGGACGATATTATTTGCGTATTCGGTTCCCTTTATCAGGTTGGTGAAATCAGATCTTATTACGGCTTCAATACTTTCTGATTTGGAAAGGATGATTCCCTTTGAAAAAACTGAACACTAAAATGCTTGCCATTTGCGGTATTCTCACCGCAATGACGGTAGTACTTGCTGAATTCATAGGTATTAATCTTCCTATGATTCAAATCAGTTTCAACTTTATTCCCATCGTATTTGCTGCGATGTACCTTGGCCCTATTCCCTGCTGTATTATAGCAGCGCTTGCAGATTTCATAGGCGCGCTTTTGTTCCAAGGCAGCGTTAATCCTTTTATTACGATTATTTCTGCGCTCATGGGACTCAGTTATGGCATTTTCCTTTATGGCGGCTCTCCTATTAACAAGGGACTAAAGGCTCTGCTGCTGAAGGTGTTTCATAATAGCAAGAATTCCGAAAAGTTTGCGGCTGTTATTATTGCCTTTATTGCGGTCCTTGTTGACATAATCGCTTTCACACTTATACTCACACCTATAACTCTGCACCTTTATTATAACCTTAGCTATGCAGTAATTTACGCTCCCCGAGTATTGAAAGCGCTTATAATGCTCCCTCTCGAAACAGTTGTTATCTTCCTAATAGGCAGCCAGCTGATACCCAGATTGAAAAAGACATCTTTTCTGAAAAAGGTATAAGCTTATAAAAGTCAATAAGACAAAAAGCTCGTGTATCCGCTTGGATGCACGAGCTTTTGTATGTCATTAAAATATTGCTTAGCTTACGAAATCTGCCATGCAGCGCTCATAGACCTTGAGGGGGTCTTCGGCCTTGGTGATGGGTCTGCCAACTACTATATAGTCAGAACCAAGCTTCTTTGCCAGCTCGGGAGTGGTAACACGAGACTGGTCGCCGATATCACCATCAGCAAAACGGATACCGGGAGTTACTGTAAGGAAGCTGCTGCCTACCTTCTCGTGAATTATGCCGGACTCAAGAGGAGAACATACAACACCGTCAAGGCCTGCGCCCTGAGCGGTTCTTGCATAAGACTCGACAACATCGGGAAGAGGTTTGTCAATGAGAAGCTCTTTTCTCATCATTTCCTCGTTGGTGGAAGTGAGCTGGGTTACAGCAATAAGAAGAGTTCTGGAACCGTCGGGTTTGGTAAGACCGTTAAGTGCAGAAGTCATCATTGCAGAACCGCCTGCAGCGTGAACATTGGTCATATCAACGCCAAGGTTGGAAAGAACCTTCATTGCAGAGCCAACGGTATTAGGGATATCGTGCAGCTTAAGGTCCAGGAATATCTTCATTCCTCTGCTCTTGATCTCGCGAACTATTGCAGGACCCTCGGAGTAAAACAGCTCCATGCCGATTTTTACAAAGGGACTTGCTCCGCGGAATTTATCAAGAAATTCAAGTGTAGCTTTTGCGGAAGGAAAATCGCAGGCTACGATTACGTCTTTGCCCATTAGTGTGCTCCTCCAATAATATCAGACAGATTTTCAATACCAAGCTTCGCCATTTCAATGGGAAGCTCATCTATAATATTCTTGCAAGCGTAAGGATCCTTCAGATTTGCAGCACCAACCTGAACTGCAGTTGCGCCGGCGAGCATCATCTCGATAACATCTGCAGCGGAAGATACGCCGCCCATACCCATAATAGGAATGTTTACAGCTTCATATACTTCATAAACCATTCTAAGTGCTACAGGGAAAACGGCAGGGCCGGAGAAACCGCCCTTAACGTTAGCGATAACAGGCTTTCTGGTTTTCAGGTCGATGCGCATACCGAGCAATGTATTTATAAGGCTGACACCGTCAGCGCCTGCTTTTTCACATGCTACTGCTATCTCTGCGATGCTGGGGGCATTGGGAGTGAGCTTTACGAAGAGAGGCTTGGAAGTTACAGCGCGAACTGCCTTAGTAACTTCATAGGCACTTTCGGCAGAGGTACCGAAGCTCATGCCACCGTTATGTACGTTAGGACAGCTGATATTCAGCTCGATCATACCGATTTTATCTACTTTATCTGCTTTTTCGCAGCATTCAACATACTCATCGATAGCAAAACCGCTTATATTGGCGATAACGGGCTTAGTATAATACTTGCTCAGCTCAGGAATTTCGTGTTCGATTACCTTATCGATACCGGGATTCTGCAGACCTACAGAGTTTATAAGACCGGCGGTGCATTCGGCGATTCTGGGAGTAGGATTGCCGAAACGGGGCTCGCGGGTTGTACCCTTCATAGAGATAGAACCGAGAACATTAATATCATAAAGCTCAGCAAACTCATATCCGAAACCAAAGGTACCGCTGGCGGGAATTACCGGGTTATCAAGATGCATAGTACTGAGCTGTACAGAAGTGTTTACCATATGATCTCCTCCTTAACCAGAACGGGGCCATCGCGGCAGATTCTCTTATTGCCGTATTTGGTTTCGCAGCTGCAGCCCATGCATGCACCAAAACCGCAGCCCATACGCTCCTCAAAGCTATACTGACCGTCGCACTCAAGCGCATCATATACTACCTTCATCATAACCTCGGGGCCACAGATGTAGTGATAATCAGGCTTAACAGCAAGGTGTTCAAATGCGTTTGTGACGAAACCCTTAATTCCCTTCGTTCCGTCAACGGTAGTGGTATAGACATCGTCAAGACCAAGCGCCTTGAAGTCTTCTTCAAGATAAGAATCTTCGGCGCTGTTGAAACCGATAATTACAGAGGGCTTCTTGCCTGCCTTTATGAGTTCCTTGGCAAGCAGGTACATAGGAGCAGAACCAGCACCGCCACCCAAAAGTACGGGGGCATCGCCGCATGCGGCAACATCAAATCCGTTTCCAAGGCCTGACAGTACGTCCAGCTTTACTCCGGGCTGAAGAGTTGCCATATATTCGGTACCCTTACCTACTGCCTTATAGATTATTGTAACCTCATCGCCGTTTACGTCACAGACAGAAATAGGTCTGCGCAGATAAAAACCGTCGAGTTCGATGTTGATAAACTGGCCGGGTTTAGTAATGTCGGAGGTGTCTCCGCGGAGAACCATCTTCCATACGCTTTTTGCGATACCTATGTTACTGACGATTTCAAATAAGCTTTTTTTCATTTTATCCCCTCTTCCCATACTATTTCGCCGCCGCATACAGTCATGATGCAGCGTCCATAAAGTTCTTTACCAATAAAGGGTGTTGCTCTTCCCTTTGTAAGGAATTCATCTCCATCTACGATATAGCACTTTTCAAGATCAAATACCGTAAAGTCCGCTCCCGCTCCGTCAAAAAGATCATGACCGATATTGAAGCGATTTGCGGGATTGGTGTGCATGATCTCGATCAGCTTTTCAAGAGATATAATTCCGCGCTTGACGAGTCTTGTATAGCAGGCAGCAAAGGCTGTTTCAAGACCGACAATACCCATAGCGCTGTCTTTGAGGCCACGGTTCTTTTCCTCTGCGCTGTGAGGTGCGTGGTCGGTTGCAATCATATCAATGGTGCCGTCCACGATACCTTCAATGAGAGCCTCCATATCTTCTCTGCTTCTTAGAGGAGGATTCATCTTGAATCTTCCGTCCTCCTGCAGATCCTCATCGCAGAAGACAAGATAATGAGGTGCGGTTTCGCAAGTAATATCAACGCCTGCTTTCTTTGCCTTGCGAATAATATCGACGCTTTCCTTGCAGGAGATATGACAAACGTGATATTTGCAGCCTGTTTCTGCAGCAAGCTCAATATCGCGGGCAATTTGCTGCCATTCACTCTCGGAGCAAATGCCCTTGTGACCGTGAGCTGCGGCATATTTACCGTCATGTATATAGCCTCCGCGCAGCAATTCGTTGACTTCGCAGTGCGCTGCTATGATCTTATCAAGACGCTTTGCCTCAAGCATCGCCTGACGCATCATTTCGTCGCTTTGAACGCCGCTTCCGTCATCGGAAAACGCTACGACTTTATCTGCCAGGGAAGACAGATCGGCAAGATTATTACCATTACGGCCTACAGTAATAGAACCGTAGGGATATACATTAACGCGGGCATCGCGGCGGATTATATCCAGCTGTGCTTCAAGATGTTCCAAATTATCCGGAACGGGATCAAGGTTAGGCATCGAGCACACATCGGTAAAACCGCCTCTGGCGGCAGACATTGTGCCCGTTTCAATGCTCTCCTTATAAAAAAATCCCGGCTCTCGCAAATGAACATGCACATCAGCGAAACCGGGGAAAATAAATTTTCCAGCACAGTCAATAACGGAAATACCGTCGGGATAAACGGTTGCGCTGTCACAAATAGAAACAGTACCGCCGTTAACCTTTACGTCCACGTCTGAAAAAGAATTTCCTACAAAAACCTTTGCATTCTTAAAAACACAATTCATTCACTGGACTCCCCTTTCATACGCATTTTTGTTATTTTACTATTTTAGCTACTGTCTTGTCAACAGCAAAAGCATGCTTTATAATCATTTCCGTATTTTACTGCTTGGCATTGTTTGTGAAAATTGTTAAGGCTGCAAATAATTTATAAAAGCACAGTTTTCTTTCGTTGTGTTGCAAATTTTTGATTTGACTTTATATTCGCAGATAATGTAAAATAATATGCTACTATAATTGAACGGAGGCAAAATTATGGAACTCAAAAACCGTAATGAAATGGATCCTCGTTTTATGTGGGATCTGTCTGACATATTTGCAGATAAGGCTGCATGGGAACAGGCTTATGCCGAGGCTGCAGAAGCAGTGCAGACTGTATCTGCAATAAAAGGTACTCTTGGTAACTCTGCAGAAAGCTTCAAGGCTGGTCTCGACGCAATTGCTGCTGCATCTCAGAAAGTTGAGCTTGTATATATTTACGCCAGCCTTAAGAAGGCCGGAGATAACGGCGACCCTGAAAATCAGGAGATGGAGGCTCGCGCTATCAGCCTCTTCGTTGCTTACAGCACCGCAATGTCCTTCTTTAACCCCGAACTCCTTAGCATTCCCGAGGATAAGCTCAATGAGTATCTTGAAGCAGCTCCTCTTTATAAGCATACCGTAGAAGATATCTGCCGCGCACGTAAGCATACCCTTGACGAAGAACGCGAAAAAATGCTTGCAATGCTCGGTGATGCCGCACAGTCTCCCAATAACAGCTTTGAGATGCTTGAGAGCGTAGATATCACCTTCCCTGCAATTAAGGACGAGAACGGCAACGAAACAACTCTTACTCACGGAAACTTCGGTGTATTCCGTGAAAGTGCCGATCAACGAGTTCGCCGTGATGCATTCGAACTCTATTTCGGTGAGTTCAAGAAGTACATCAACACTTTTGCCGCCATGTACTCCGGCAGCGTAAAATTCGATTGCTACTTTGCAAACGTTCGCAACTATCCCAGCGCCTGCGAAG
>JAFYLI010000151.1 GCA_017537165.1 Oscillospiraceae bacterium
CATGATTATCGGAATTATAAACTGCTGCAAGGGTACCGCTAAGGAACTGCCCATCATCGGCCGCATTCGCATTTTCCGCTGATTAAATAAGGGATTACGCAACGGAGAATTTTCGTAAGGGAATTCTCCGTTTCTTTTTTAAATGACTATTGCGGGAGGCATACTATGAAAATTTATAAATCTGCAGAAGAATTGATAGGGAACACCCCTCTTATGGAACTGAGCAATTTTGCCCGCCTTCACTCGCTGCCCGCGCGCATACTGGGTAAGCTGGAAGGGTTTAATCCGGGCGGCTCTGCCAAGGACAGAGTTGCAAAGGCTATGCTTGACGATGCCGAACAGCGGGGCCTCATCAAGCCCGGTGCGGTTATAATTGAGCCGACCTCGGGCAATACGGGCATAGGACTTGCCTCCGTTGCGGCTGTTCGAGGCTACAGAGCCATAATTGTCATGCCCGACAGCATGTCCGCCGAGCGCAGAACCCTTATGAAGGCATTCGGCGCCGAGCTGGTGCTCACTCCGGGTGCGGAGGGTATGAGCGGCTGCATTAAAAAGGCAGAGGAGCTGGCAGCTGAAATTCCTAACAGCTTTATTCCCGGTCAGTTTGAGAATCCTGCTAACCCCGCCGCCCATTTCGATACCACAGGCCCCGAAATTTGGCGCGATACCGAGGGAAATGTGGACATATTCGTTGCCGGAGCAGGTACCGGCGGTACTATCAGCGGTGTTGGCAAGTATCTTAAAGAGGAAAATCCCAATATCAAGATAGTCGCGGTTGAGCCCGCCGCCTCTCCGCTGCTCTCCGAGGGTCGCTTTGGCAGCCATGGACTGCAGGGAATAGGCGCAAACTTTATACCTGAAGTGCTTGACAGATCCATTTATGATGAAATAATTACCGTAACGGACGAGGATGCATATGCCGCAGGCCGTGAAATGGGCCGCAGTGAAGGTGTGCTGGTTGGAATTACGTCGGGCGCGGCTCTTTGGGCAGCTGCTCAGCTGGCTAAGCGGCCCGAAAACGAGGGAAAGGTGATCGTAGCCTTGCTTCCCGATACGGGCGACCGTTATCTTTCGACTCCGATGTTCGCTGAATAATGTATATAATAAAAAAACTCCCCGAAGCTTAGCTTCGGGGAGTTTGCTATTTGAGTTAGTTCCTCAAATGAGCCTTTAATTACATAAGGGGCTCAAGACCGAATACGGGATGACCCTTCTCGGTGAGGAATGCGAGGAGCTGCTCGGGATCCTCGGTGATGGTCTCGTCGCCGATCATATCAACGAAGTTCTCAATGCCATACAGATCCATAGCGGTCTTGTTGAGCTTCTCAGCAACAGTGTCCTTCAGAGCCTTGGGCAGCCATACGATTCTGGCGATACCGCCTTCAGCGGACATGAACTTCTTGGAAGCGATGAAGTGCTTACCATGGCCCATGAAGCCGGGAGTCTGAACGCCACCACCGGTCATAGATGCCATTTCGGAGAAGGTCATACCAAGAGGAGTCATACCGGCATGCTCACGGTTAACGATAGCAACACCGTTGGAGTAGGGCTCGATACCGCAGATACACTCGAAGCAACCGCAGGAAGTCATGGGATCTTCCATGATGGAGTACATGGTAACGCGCTCGAGAGCACCCTGAGAGAGAGCATGAACAACTTCGTCAACGTCGTCCCAACGGCCGAGGCGCTCATCCTGGAGGCCGCCCTTGGTAACGATCTTACAAGGACCGTTGTTGTCCAGCTCGTAGGTTGCCTTAGCATCCAGCCAAGAAACTGCGCCGCAGAGGCCCAGACGCTCGGGAGTTACGATGCAGACGTGAGAGGGAGAGAAGGCCTGGCACATGACGCAGGAGTAGAACTCATCAACGGACTCGTCAGTCAGGCTGACCAGACGTGCGTCACGAGCGTCGTAGATCTTGTTAGCCTCAACGCGGAGCTCCTTGCACTTCTCGGGATCGGTGTAGATGGTAACCTGGCACTTGTCAACAACGGACTCGAACTCGGACTTGATCTTAGCGTAGAGAACTTCACCGAAGTGCTCAGCGCGGAAGCCTGCCTCGTAAGCAGCGTTGCTGATACGGATACGGATAAGGTCACGCTGACCGGTGTGCATTACGCCTTCGATGCAGTTGATCCAAGCGTGGAACTTACGCTCGAATACGGGCTCGAAGTCGCTCTGCATCTTCTTGCCGCATACGTCGACGACCATGCAGAGGTTGATCTGGTTCTTGGGCTGACGAACGTCGATCTCGGGTCCGATGACTTCGATCTTGTGGTCAACAACCTGGGTAGCGTCGAGAGCGCGAACCAGCTCGAGACAGTCGTTGGTGGTACCGTTAGCTTCAGCGAACATGTCAGCCTTACGGATGATTTCGCCTTCGAATGCGTTAGCATAAGCAACGGGGATGTCAACGTTGGTAACTCTGATCTTGATGCCGCGAGCCTCGATGGAGGTCTCAACGAACTTGTCAATGTCAGGCTGAACGATCAGGGACTTGGGAACTCTCCACATGTCGTTGTCGTCGTTGGTAACAACGGGGAAGCCGTATGCGATAGCGCCGGCGCCGCAAGCGACGGTCAGGTCGTTAACGGGCTCGAATGCGTTAACAGCAGCGTTAACACGCTCGAAGGTGTACTTCTTAACAGCTTCGTAGTCGCCGGGCTCGTGGCCGCCGAAGATAAGAGCGGTACGAACAGCAACGGAAACAACGTGGGTAGCCATATGTACGTCGGGGCCGACAGGGAAGATACGGACAGCGTGGCCCATCTTTACACCTGCGCGGGTTGCCTGCTCGATGATCTCACCGATCAGGAAGACGTAGATAGACTTGGACTGGTAGGACTTGATCAGCTCAGCTGCCTTCTCGTCGGAAGGAGCAGCGCCGATGAAGAGAACGAAACCGGGGATGTCGCCGGTAACCAGGGGAACACCGAGCTCACGAACGTCAGCGTCGCTCATGTGGCCGTTGTAAAGGGTGCCCTCGTAGGGGTTTACGCCGCCGATGTACTTAACAGCTTCGATAACTTCAGCTGCGCAAGCGGTTGCGATACCGGAAGTGAAAACGTCCTTGGTTCTCTTCTCGCGGGTCATCTGGCTCTTGATCCATTCCATGGACTCCTTGAGCTCGCCCAGGGTCTGGTTCTTGCGGCCGGTCATAGCGTACAGGCACTCAAGATAGTAAGCAGTGTCGGGATAGGAAACAGGGGTAGAATCGTCATATTTTGCTGCGGCTTCAGCAAGGGCCTGCTCGGCCTTTGCGTACATTTCGTCAGCGCCGCTAAAAACTCTTTCAATAAGTGTAGCCACCGTTATACCTCCAAAGTTTTATCAAGTTTTTCTTTTATTTTACGAACTTCACTAACGACGTCCTGATCGTAATCGTAAGGCGACTGGGCCTCGCGATCCGCCTCGATGACGCCGCCGCTGTAATGGATGATACCCAACAGCTCGTCTTCGGGAATATTCTTGCGAATGAATTCCTCATCAGCTTCAGTTCTAACCTTATTTGCGACAGCTTCAACCTTCTTTACGCCAAGGTCATAGGCAAGTCGCTTAACGTTATGAAATGTCTGAACACTTCGGGCACCGGGCTCAACGACAACGATGAACCTATCCATAAAGGATGTAGTGCCTCGGCCCAGATGTTCAAGTCCTGCCTCCATGTCAAGGATAACAACGTCATCGCGCTGCAGCACCAGATGGGAGATAAGACGCTTGAGGATAACATGTTCCGGGCAAACACAGCCGCCTCCGGCAACGTCAACCGTTCCGAGCACGAGCAGCTTTACGCCGTTCTTTTCCTTTGCATAGATGTCCGGGATGTCGTCTACCTTGGGGTTGATCTTGAAGAACTTACCCATTCCGGTCTCGTCAGCACCGGTTCTTTCGTTTGCAAGGTCTTTCATCTTGGATATGGGGGTTATCGCGTCCAGCTCTTCCATGGAGAAACCGAGCGCAAGGCCGAGATTTGCATCGGGGTCTACGTCGGCTGCAAGTACGTTATGTCCTTCAGCGGCATAAAGTCTTGCGAGAATGGAGGAGACAGTCGTTTTTCCGACGCCACCCTTACCTGTAACGGCAATTTTCATTCGTAATGTCCCTCTTTAGTAAATTTCGTGTGATTAGATGTTGAGAGCGGTTCTCTTAGCTTCGATACCGTCGATCATAGCGGTTACGAGCTTAGCGGGATCCATCTCAATGATGTAGCCTGCGCCAACCAGATCTCTGCTGCCGTCGGTGATCAGGTGCATCATCTCATCGGAGCCCTTAACCTGAGGCTCGATACCGAGGTAGGTGTCCAGACCGGAAGCGACAACGTAGTTAGCGATGGAAACAGCCTTCTGGCTCATCCATTCGGGAGCGCAGCCAACAACGGGCAGCTGGGTAACATCAATGCCCCACTCCTTGGCAACGGTATGTACCAGGTTCAGGATACGGGAGATGTCAACGCAGGAACCCATGTGGAGTACGGGAGGAATACCAACGAGGTCGCAAACTCTCTTCAGACCGTCGCCGCAGAGTTCCTTGGCTTCGTAGTCCATGAGGCCGGCCTTAGCAGCAGCCTGAGCGGAGCAACCGGTGGTAACAACGATAATATCGTTCTTGATCAGTTCCTTGATGATCTCGATGTGAGAGTAGTCAGCTCTTACCTTGGGGTTGTTGCAGCCAACGATACCAACAGCGCCACGGAGAACGCCGGCCTTGATAACCTCGATGAGGGGCTTGTAGGTACCGGGCTCGTCAACGAAGGAGTTGGTAACGCCGTCCAGCTCGCTGATGATAGCTTCGCAGGAGTAACCAACCATAGCCTTTTCCTTGTGCTCAGGAATGAAGACCTTGGACTCGTCTCTGTTTGCGAAGTTCTCGATAGCGGTGGTAACGATGGTGATAGCAGCCTCTTCAGCGTTGTGGGGCTCTACGAGGATGAAATCGGAATCGGGAATCTTAGCCTTGGGAGAGGTGGAGATGAACTTGGTGTGGAAGCACTTGCTCAGGGGGCCGATTGCGGGGAAGATACACTGAACGTCAACAACGATCAGCTCAACAGCACCGGTGAGGATAGCGTTTTCCTGCTGCAGGAAGTTACCTGCCATGGGGATACCGTGACGCATGGTTACTTCGTTGGAGGTGCAGCACAGACCAACAATGTTGATGCCCTTTGCGCCAACGGACTTTGCCTTAGCGATCATCTCGGGGGTCTCAGCGATAACGGCAACAGCCTCGGAAACGGAGGGATCGTGGCCGTGAACAACGATGTTTACCATGTCCTTGTTGAGAACGCCAAGGTTAGCCTCGGTCTCGATGGGGGTGGGAGTACCGAAGATGATATCGGAGAACTCAGTACCCATCATGGAGCCGCCCCAACCGTCAGCCAGACCAACTCTCATAGCCTGTCTTACGAATGCTTCGGGCTCAGCCTGAACGCCCATGTGGCACATGTGCATGGACTCGGTAACCTCACGGTCAACTGCACGGGGGGAGATGCCCAGCTCTTCCCACTTTGCGCGGCGCTCGTCGGTAGCTCTGTTGATGAAGGTCTGGAAGCCGAAGGGCTTACCGTAGTCGTTCAGACCGGTGATAGCGAGCTCGTGAGCGATCTCATAGATGTCGCGGCCCTCGGTCTCAACGCCGAATTCCTTAGCAACAGCGATACACTTAGCCTCGTCCTTAACCTTGTAGATACCGTCGGGACGGGTCTCAGCAAGAGCGTAGCAGATCTCACGACCGTGGTCGGAGTGAGCTGCACAGCCGCCGGCTGCGAACTGCAGATAGTTTCTGCCGGCGATGGTGTGTGCGGTAGCACCGCAGATGCCCTTGGGGGACTTGGGGGTGATGCGGCAGGGGCCCATGGAGCAGTTACGGCAGCAGATACCATTCTCACCAAACTGGCAGTGGTTCTTCTGAGCTGCAGCTCTGTCTTCCCATGTGTCAATGCCTACTTCTCCGGCCTTGACCTTGAGGATTTTGGTATCCTGCTCCATTTCCTCGATTGTAGTAAACTTTTTTGCCATTTTTCAAACTCCTTTACGCCTATTTTTAATAGGTACGGAGCAAATGCTCCGTCCGGATTCACGTGATGGACTATATATCAACAAACCTTATCCGCGGCAAAACGGACTTGGCTGGCTGACCGAAAATTATTTCAGGAAGCCGGTGAGGATCTTTTCCTCTGCTTCCTCTGCAGAAAGACCAAGAGTCATAAGCTTGAGCAGCTGGTCGCCTGCGATGCGGCCGATTGCGGCCTCGTGGATGAGCTGGGCGTCAACATGGTTGGCGGAAATTGCGGGAACAGAGCTTACCTTGCCGTGGCCCATGATAATGCTGTCGCACTGAACGTGGCCGAAGCAGGGGGCGTTTCCGTTAACGATGGGGCGGAAGATCTGCTCGGAATCATCCTGAGCAACGGAACGGGAGATAACTCTCGTCTTTGCACCCTCGCCGTTGAGGTTGATGACCATGTCGGAATAGGCTTTCTGCTTATCGTGGGTGAGCAAACGCTCCATGAACACTACCTCTGCGCCTGCCGCTGCATCTACAACGGTCTCGCGATTGGTGCTGTCAACACCACGGATCTGAGCCATATCCAGCTCGATATAGGAATTCTCTTCCATGTGGATAACGGTCTTGGGATTCATGATACGCTCGCCGGTGCCGTCACCGTCGCCGTAATGCTTCTCAAAGTACTTAACACGGGCATTCTTGCCAACGTGGAAAGTGTGGATACCGTCATGCTGGGAGGTGTCGCAGCCGCTGTTGTGGATACCGCAGCCTGCAACTATAAGAACGTCCGCGTCATCGCCGATATAGAAATCGTTGTAGACCACTTCGCTGTGGCCGGTCTTGGTGATGATGACGGGGATGTGGACGCTTTCGTTTTTGGTACCGGGCTTGATGATGATGTCAATGCCGGGTACGTCTTCCTTGTTGACGATCTCGATGTTGGCGGTGCTGTTGCGGCCGTCGAGCTCGCCGTCCTTGCGGATGTTGTATGCGCCCTCGGGAATCTTGTGGAGATCAGCAATTTCCCTGAGCAGGTTTCTTTCTATTTCAGTCATTTTCTTGCTCATTTGTCTGCCTCCATGAGGGTACAACCGATTTTGGTGTCATCCATGATGTCGGGGAATACGTCGGCAACGGAGCCGCGCTTGGTAACGGAACCGCCGGAAACGAGAATAAGCTCGTCGGCAAGGCGGATTATACGCTCCTGATGGGAGATTATGATGATGGTGCTGTCGGAATTACGGTGAATGTTTTCGAAAGTCTCGGTAAGCTTGGCAAAGCTCCAAAGGTCGATGCCTGCTTCAGGCTCGTCGAAAATCATAAGGGAAGCGTTGCGGGCCAGAATGCTGGCGATCTCGATGCGCTTGACTTCGCCGCCGGAGAGGGAAGTATCGATCTCGCGGTTGACGTATTCTTCGGCGCAAAGACCGACTTTGGTGAGGTATTCGCAGCAGTCGGCGTTCTTGAGCTTTTTGCCTGCGGCGATGGAAAGCATGTCGATTACCTGCATTCCCTTGAAACGGGGAGGCTGCTGGAAACCGTAGCTTACGCCCAGGCGGGCGCGCTCGGTAACGGACTTGCCGACGAGCTCTTCGCCCTCATATACGATGCTTCCGGAAGTGGCTTCAACAAGACCCATGATAGCCTTGGCAAGAGTGGTCTTGCCGCCGCCGTTGGGGCCGGTGATAACGATGAACTTGCCGGAATCTATGTCAAGGTTGATGTCCTTAAGGATATCAAGCTGTCCCTTTTCTGTGTTTACAGTGTAGTTAAGATTTTTGATGCTAAGCATTATCTTCCTCCGCGCGGTATGAAATACGGGGTATAAGCGGGAATGAAACCAAAATGGATAGAGTTACCCCAACCCAGAGTTGGTCAAGATGAGTATAGCATAGAAATGCTATTTTGTCGATAACGAAAATGAGTAAAAGGCATGATAAAAATAATATTTGACAGATATACCTAAAACACCATGACATATCCCCCCCCACCGCATACTTTTGACCAAAATTATTATATATATGTATGTGTTTTATCCGGTGTATATACAGGGGCAAATACAGACAAAAAAATACAAATAGTGAACATGCTCGGTTTTGGTTGACAGCGGGGTATAAGTGGTGGTATAATGCAATGTAAACCACATGCCGGTGTGGCGAAACTGGCAGACGCCCGGGACTTAAAATCCCGTGCGGGGTAACCCGCGTACCGGTTCGATCCCGGTCACCGGCACCATGAAAAAGCACCCGTGAGGGTGCTTTTTCAGTTAAATCCACCTTTAAAGGTGGGATAAATCATCTTCGATGATGAAATCCCCTGCGGGGATGAAATCCGCCTTGGCGGCGTACTTGTGGATTTAATTTCATCTGCAAAGCAGATTTCATCCGAGCTGCGCGAGGATTTCATCGCCATAGGCGATTTCATTCTACATCCGGGAGATATTTTGCTTTTATCATTCTGTAAGTTGTGATATTATAAAAATACGGTATGTATGTCACAATCACCCCAAAAGGAGGATCACTATGGATGCAAAGCTGGAACGCAACAAACAGATAGTTGCTGATTTTTACGATCTTATCATCAACAAAAAGGACTACGAAGCCGCGAAGAAGTATATGGGCCCCCGCTATAAACAGCATAACCCGCTGGTAAAGGATTATCCCGAAGGCCTGAAGGAGTTTATTGAATTCCTCAAAACCAACGCGCCTCAGGCTCACAGCGAGATCAAGCGCATTTTTGCGGAAGGGGACTATGTAATTCTGCATGTCCACTCCATTCGTCAGCCCGGTACAAACGGCCGCGCCATCATTGAGATATTCCGCCTTGAGGACGGACTTATAGATGAGCACTGGGATGTAATTCAGGAGATACCCGACGACTCCGCCAACCCCAACGGAATGTTCTGATAAGCATGAAAATACCTCCGATACTTTGCGAGTATCGGAGGTATTGTTGTTTTTGCGATATGTAATTACTTGTTGAAGCCGTTGCCCATGTAGCAGAATGCCATGGTGAGTTCCATGTCGTTCATTCTCTTTGCGGTGTTGGGACGTACGGTCTCGGGGTTGGGGAAGGGATAGTCCATAGCCATGAGAGCGTCGCTGATCATGATGCCGGAGCCGTGGAGCTCTTCTGCGTGGAGGATGGAGTAAACCATGCCTGCGCCGCCTGCCTCGGGGGGAACCATGCTCTCGAAGCCGGGCATTGCCATCATCTTGGGATTGAATCTCTTCTTCATATCCTCGGGGAGCTTGCTTACGTCGATACGGCCTACGCCTGCGGGAACCAGGCAGAATACGTTGACGCCGGTGCCCTTGACTTCGTTTGCAAGAGACATGATAACGGAGGTAGCGGCAGCCTTACCTGCGGTGTAGATGGAGCCGCCGACCATGGGAGGACAGTAGTGGAACTGAGTGGTGCTGTAGGTAACGGTGCCGTGGCCGCGCTCGATCATAGCGGGAACGAAAGCCTTTACAGCCATCATAACGCCCTTTGCGGAAATAGCGAAGGAGGACTCCAGGTCTTCAACGGAGGAACCGAGGATGGGGCCGTTAAGACGCATGTTCATTGCGTTGTTGATGAGGATGTCGACCTTGCCGAACTTTGCAAATGCCTGAGCGGCCAGATTGTCGATGTCTTCCTGGAGGGTTACGTTGGTCTTTACGAAGAGGCAAACATCACCTTCGTTTTCTTCGTTGATAACGCGCTGGGTCTCGATACCTGCGGTTTCGTTGAGGTCGGCAACGACTACCTTTGCGCCTGCCCATGCAAGAGCACGTGCATAGCCGAGACCTACGTTGCTTGCGCCGCCGGTAACAACTGCTACTTCGCCTGCAAGGCTATCCTTGGTAAGACCGGTGAAAGCCAGATCAATGGGAACGATGTTGAGAATTTCGCTGGTTACTACTGCCATTTTAAATTCCTCCTGATATATTTTTAAATTTAATAAACAAGGTTTGGTGCTGCCGATAAATAAGGCAGTGAAATTGGACAATATGCCGTGAAAAAACGGCGCAAAATTGACCATACTTGTATAATAGCACGAACAAAATTGCTTTGCAACCATTCTTTAACTGCGCAAGTGTTATAAATTCAAATGTATAAATTAGGCACTATGACGAAAAATCAGGCTGTTCTGAGTCTGGGAAAAGCGGCCCCGCATTGCCGCATTGAAAACAGGGGCAAAATATGCTAAACTGAGGCAAAAAGGAGGCGCCGTATGGGCCATAAACCGTACATCCGAATAGTGGAAAAAAGCGATACAGCGGTACTCATGGTGCATGGTATCGCAGGTACTCCGCGCCATTTTGACGGAGTTCTTGCAGCCTTGCCGGAAAATTGGACGGTGTATAATATCCTGCTTGCGGGCCATGGCGGAAGCGCCGAGGACTTTGCGAAAACGTCCATGGAGGCGTGGCGCTGGCAGGTGAGGGAGGCCCTCGGTGAGCTTTGCGGGAAATACGAGAAGGTTTTTGTTGTCGCCCACTCTATGGGAACTCTGCTTACCATAGATGCATGCGCCGAGTACGGCGAGCGCATAGACGGCATACTCTTCCTTGCCTCGCCCCTTAAAATCGGCGTAAAGCCCTCGACCGCAATTTACTCCCTGCAGGCGGCGCTGGGGATCGAAAAGGAAAACAGCCGCGCAGCCCTGATGAAGCGGGACTGCGGTGTTGAGCTTACGAAAAAACTGTGGGTATACCTTGGGTGGATACCGCGCTATCTGGAGCTTTTCAGCCTTGTGCGGAAGTGCAGACCTCTGGTGAAGAATATACAGTCGCCCTGCATTGCCATTCAGTCGAAGCATGACGAGCTGGTGTCCCGCCGCGCGGCAGACTATCTGAGACAGAACCCGAAGATAAAAATATACGAATTGGAAGAGTCGGGGCATTTCGGTTATGTGCCCGAAGAGCAGGAATTTATAAATCAAAAGCTGAAAGAATTGTTCAAAGGAGGAAGTATATGAAGAGTATAAAACCCGGCAGAGGCCCGTCAACGATGGGCGGTATCGTCAGTATTGCCATCGGTATTTTCGGCATAATATGGACAATTGGCGCGGGCAGTATAGGCGGCGGACTTTTCGCCCTTTTCGGCGTGGTGTTTGTGGTTATTGCCATAGTCAATGCTGTGTATAACTTCAAAAACGCTACCAATAAAAACAGATATTCCACCTTTGACATAGTTGACGGCAGCGAAGAGCCCGACCCGCTTAACGAGCGCTTCGGGAGTACATCATACGAGGGCGAGCAGACATATAAGAGCGAGGAAAGCGGCGGAAGTGAATTTTGCCCTTACTGCGGCGCCGACGTGGAAGAGGATTACGTGTACTGCAATAAGTGCGGCAAAAAACTGCCCTGAAAGGAGCAGCGCATATGAGTAATTATTATGACGATAAAATTCGCGTACTGCGCGAAAAGGTTCTGAGAAAGCGGCAGCTTGAGGCTGAAGTGGCAGAGCTTGAGCGTCAGCGTCGGGAATTTGCTGCTCAGGTTGAAGAGCTGGATAAGATACGCATTAAGGAAAACGAAGATGTAGAACGTCTTGAAAATGAAAGCTTTACTGTTTTCATCTATCGTGTGCTTGGCAAAAAAGATGCAATGCTGGATAAGGAGCGGGCGGAGGCCTATGCCGCCGCAGTGAAATATGAGGCAGCGGCAAAGGAACTTGCCGAAATAGATAAAGAACTTGCCGCCCGAAGAAACGAGCTTGGCATAGTTTTCGACAGCGAGGTGCGCTATAAAGAGGTAGTAGCGGAGAAAATAGCGGAAATAAAGTCTGCAGGCGGCGAAACTGCGGATGAGATAATCCGAAGAGAAGAAAATATACTCTATTTCGAAAAGCAGATACAGGAACTCAGCGCAGCGTCTGCAGCTACAGTGCGGGCCAGAGGAACGGCGGGAGCGGTGCTTTTGGCATTGGAAAGCGCCGAAAGATGGGGCTGGCTGGGAGATGGACTGCTTGGCCACGAAGAAAGGCAAGGCAGTCTGGACGCTGCCCGCTTTATGTCCGAAAAACTGCAGTCCGAACTGCGGCAGGTTAAAACTGAGCTGGCTGACGTTAAAATAAATGCGGAAGTGCAGCTTGCGGATGGATATATGCGTTTTTCTGATAATATCATTTTGGACGATTCGTGGACTAATCTGGCGGTGCTGGACAGGATCATAACTTCCCGATCTCAGGCTGAAAATACCATAAAGCGGCTTGAACAAGTGCAGGTAAGAACAGACGAAATGCTTGCTAATGCTAAAAAGGCTCTCGAGGAAGAACGCAGGGCATTGGACAGCCTTGTAAATCAAACGAAAATATAAAAGGAACTCCGAAACCCCACTGTAGGGTTTCGGAGTTTTTTTATGCTCTTAATTGATTCAATGGGTTCCATCTTCCGCGCAGATAGTGGATAACGAAGAGGCAGAAGAGCAGGAGATTGTGGCCTATCATGCAGGCCCATGCGGAAACAAGGCCGTAGCCGAGAAGCTGGGTGCAGATAAATGTGCCTACTATGCGTATGCCCCACATGCCGATGATGTTGAATATGAAGGGGGTAACTGTTTTGCCTACGCCCTGCAGCATTCCTTCGATTATGATGGATATGCCGTAGAAAGGCTCGGAAAGAGCTACCATTCGCAGTACGGTAGAGCCAAGGCGGATGACGTCCTCGTTCTTGGAGAAGATGCCGACCATTGTGGGGGCGAAGATGAACAGCAAGCCGCCGGAAATTATCATCATGCCCACTTCAAGCAGCATGATCATTCGGGCAAGATCCTTCATCTTCTTCTTGTCGCCTGCGCCGAGGGCGTTGCCTGCCAAGGTGGCGGCCGCGGTCTGCATACCGTAGCCGGGGATGTAGAAGGCGGATTCAACGGTGTTTGCGATGGTGTGTGCAGCTGTGGAAATTTCGCCGGTGGAGTTTATCATGGCGGCGAAAGCAACGTAGCCGAGGGAGGTGCCGAAGCGCTGGAGCATATTGGGCAGAGCCACTCTCAGGCAGGGACGGAGCACCTGCGGATCGGGCTTCAGGCTCTGACCCTTGGGGGAAATGACGGGGTGCTTCCAAAGGGCGCGGGTGATGGCGATGCCGCCGAAAACAAAGGAGACGGCGCTGGCTGCCGCTGCGCCGACAACGCCCCAGCCTGTGCCGAACATGGTGAAGGAGAAGCCGAAAAGGCTCACGGTGCGGGTGGGGTAAATGAAGAGGAAATTGAGAATTACGTTTATAAGATTTACCCAGATACCGACGCGCATGGGCGTTTTAGTGTCGCCCACGGCTCGGAGCATCGTGCCGAAAATAATGCTTGCCGCGCGGGCCAGCATGGGCGTGTAGAGGATGAAGAAATATGTAGAGGCAAGCCCTTGGATGGAGGGATCGACCTGCATCCATCTGGGAACCATTTTGCAAAGGGAAAGGGGAAGTATGGTAAATAAAATACCTACTACAAGAACTGTCAATACGGCTTGGGATGCGGTGCGGGAGGCGCGCTCCTTGTTGCCTGCGCCGTAAGCCTGAGCGATAAAGGAAAGGAAACCTACGCCCAAGGCCGAGATGGAGCTGCCTATGAGCCAGCCTACAGTCGTCGTTGCGCCGACGGCAGCGGTGGCCTCAGTGCCCAGCGAGCCGACCATGGCCGTGTCGATATACTGCACGGCAGTCTGCATAAGCTGCTCAAGCATAGTGGGCCAGGCCAGCGCAAATATAGCAGGGAGCATGCTCCACGCAAATTTCTTTTTTACATCAGTTCGCATATATACCTCAAAAACAGATAGTATTCTCGGAAACACGGTTTGTTTATTCACAAAACGCCAATAATTATATCACTGTGGCACATCTTAATCAATGGTATTTTGTTTTTTTATACGTGGTGGGAAATTCGTCAAATATACTAAAAGAAAGTACGCAATTTGTAAAAAATATGTCTTGCAATCGCTTGCAAAGTTGCAAAAATAGGATTATAATGTCGTTACATTCTTTATAGAGGTGAAGTTTAGTGGAGAAATATGATGCACTTAAGCTGGAAAATCAGCTGTGCTTTCCTTTGTATGCCTGCGCCAAGGAAGTGGTGAAGCAGTACCGTCCTTTCCTTGACGAGCTTAATCTTACATATACACAGTACATCGCTATGATGGTACTTTGGGAGTATAAGAAACTCAACGTAAAGGAGCTGGGCGAGAAGCTCTATCTGGATTCCGGCACTCTTACTCCCGTTCTTAAGAGCCTTGAGGCAAAGGGCTTCCTGCGCCGTTATCGCTCCGAAGAAGATGAGCGAGTTCTTAATGTGGAACTTACCGATGCAGGCTGGGCTCTGCGCGATGCCGCTCTGGACGTTCCCGGTAAGGTCAATGCCGGTATCAAGCTCAATGCCGGAGAAGTAGTGCAGCTTTACGAACTGCTGTATAAGGTCCTCGGCGGACTTAACGAAGAAGAGTAATTGAATGGCGATGGTGCAATGAGCACCATCGCCTGTTTTTTTACAGATACTGCCGTATATCCGTGCTCAGCTGCTGCTCCAGATTTATAAGACGCTTGGTGATGTCCTTGGAGACCTCGTCCGCCGCCTTATACTGATTCAGGTAACGGTTGAGAGATTTTACGCCCATGTTGCAGCCGTCGGTAAGCAGGTCTGCCGCGGTGGCGTCGGAGTTATCCCAACCCATCTTCACTTCGGTTTTCATGTGGCTCATGGTTTTGGCCATGAAGTTGGGCTCTTTTCCCGTGTCGCCGTATTTGTCCAGCAGGGAATTGACCTCGTTTTCCAGCACCTTGTGCTCACGTCGGCATTCGCTGAGACAGCTTTTGAAGTTGCGGTCGTTTATCCCGTCTATTACGTCGTTAATAGAGGATACGCCCATTTTTATGCCTGCATCGCATTCGCGCAGCAGTTTCACAGTATCGTTTTCTATCATGCTCTTCACTCCTTCGCTTTAGTATGTGTATTCACAAAGGGAAAATATCGTGGTAAACTGTGAAAAAAGCAGGAAAAAGGAGTAAGGTTATGAATAAAACTCTTGAGCTTATACATCAAAGAAAATCAATGCGTGTTTTCGAAGATAAAAGAATTTCGGAGGAAGATAAGCGCGCAATACTTGAAGCCGCGGTTCAGGCGCCCTCTGCGGGCAACATGAATCTTTACACTATTTTGGATATAACCGACAAGGCGCTGAAAGAGCGGCTTGCAGTTACCTGCGATAACCAGCCCTTTATCGCAACGGCGGAGATGGTGCTGATTTTCTGCGCCGATTACCGCCGCTGGTACGATCTGTTCTGCGAGCACGTGGACGAGGTGAGAGTGCCTGCCCACGGCGATTTGATGCTTGCCGAAGCCGACGCCATAATAGCTGCTCAAAACGCGGTAATGGCTGCGGAAAGCCTCGGTATAGGCTCCTGCTATATCGGTGATATAACCGAGAATTACGAGATACATAAAGAGCTGCTGAAGCTGCCCAAATACGTGGTTCCCGCGGCTATGCTGGTCTTTGGCTATCCTACCGAGCAGCAGATGAAGCGTCCCAAGCCCAACAGATTCCACATTGAGGACGTTGTCCACGAAAACGGCTACGATTCCGCCAAGGCTGCGGATATGGGCGAAATGCTCATGGCAAGAGAGGGTATGAGCGGCGAAGCCTTTGCCGATTGGGTTCAGCGTTTCTGCAAGCGGAAATGGAACTCCGATTTCAGCGTGGAAATGTCCCGCTCCTGCAAGGCCATGATTGAAGATTGGTGCAGGGAAGAATAAAGATAAAAACAGCAGGTTCGTCTGAAGCTGCTGTTTTTGCGTAAACATTTCAAAAAGGTGTAACCTTATAGCGGTAAATTGTGCTTATAATGGTGAAGGCCCTTCAAAAAGGACGGAAAGGAGATGAAAGCCTTGGATGATAACGGTATAGTTGAACTTTATCTTCAGCGAGATGAAACGGCAATAAAGCATACGGCGGAGAAATACGGCAGCCGCCTGCGCGCAGTATCCTACAATATAGTAAGTGACAGCCTAACCGCGGAAGAATGCGAAAACGATACTTACATGGAAGCGTGGAAAAGGATACCACCCCATGAGCCGAGAACATACCTGTATGCATTCCTTGCCAGGATAACCCGCAATATTTCCCTTAATCGCTGCCGCGAGCAGAGCGCCCTTAAACGCAGCGCGTTTGTGGGTGAACTCAGCGCGGAACTGGAGCAGTGCATTCCCGCACCCGACGATATAGAGTGCCGTATCACCGATGAGGAGCTCAGACTTGCCATTAACGGTTTCCTTGGTAAGCTGGATGAGGAAAAAAGAAATATTTTCATCCGCAGGTATTGGTATATGGACTCAGTGTCCGACATCTCCAAACGTTTTGCAATGTCCGAAAGCAAGGTGAAAACAACGCTTTTCCGCTGCCGTAATCGGCTGCGGGATTACCTTGAAAAGGAGGGTTACGATTTATGAGAGGTAATGAATTTCTGGATAAAATGGAGCTTATTGACCCTGCATACATAGAAGCGGCGGAGAATAAGCAGAATAAAAGAAAAAACACTTGGGCGAAGTATGGGGCGCTGGCAGCCTGCCTCTGTGTGGTGGCAGCGGGTGCATTCGCTATATACAAAGAGCCAAGCGTACAAAATCCGCCCATTCCCGCGCCCGATTTGCCGGGTACTTCCGTAACACATCCCATTAATACGGAAATGATAAACAGGGAAGACCGTCCGGAAATACTCCCAACGCATCCGGTGATTGGCCCGGGAGACGAGGGCTATATTTCTCCGATACCTACTCCGGGACCCGTTCCCGAAAATCCGCAGTACAGCTTCATCTATGACGGAGCCTTTGAGACGGATGGGGCATTTGATACTGGGGAACTGTCCGACGTGAGAAATATGATATCGGGCTTCGGAGAACTGACGCAAAAGCCCGATATGGCTGTGGAGGAGGGCGGCGCGTGCTTTTCCGATGCGCTGGAGGAGGCCATGGAGCACTACGGCGATACGGTGCGCTATCGTGTTTTTATAGACCTTTACAGCGACGGCGTTCAGATTTCAAGCGGCAGCGAGCAAGCGATAGAAGAAGCGCAGCGGCTTTGTGATATGGACTACATCGTGGCATTGGAGACCTTTACACAGACCGAGGATCACGGCGAATATGTTACTACCAACGCCACTTATTATTTCACGCTGCACGCGGAGTATGAGCAGCTGAAAAACTTTGCCGCAGCTGAAAATCTCGGTTATTATATCATGCTCTATGATGAAGGTACGGGAATTTCATCGTCCTCATACGGCGTGGTGTTCAGCGGTTCTGCCGCAGTGGATAAATAAATATGCCGAAACGTAAAAACTCCGTATGTTCGCTTTGAACATACGGAGTTTTTTAATGCTTAATGAAGTTCGGTTTCCACCACGCAGGTGGTCTTAATGCGCTCTACAAGAGCTTGCAGACCGTCCACAACGTGGGGGCGGATGTCGCCGCCGATGAGGACGTACATGATGTCATCGCCCACCTGAAGCTCACCTTCGTTCAGCCAAACCTTGATATAGTAAATACCGGGCAGCTTATAGGTTTCTTCAATGGCGGCATTGACCTTCTCTTCGTCATAGGAGAAGAGCATTCCGGTTACGTTTTCGGCGCTCATATCGCCGCTGCGTACTCTTGCCTTGGCGGTCTTTCGGACAGTGCCGTTGTGGGTAAGATACATGCCGATCTTCTCGGCGCTGGGGTCGGCCTTAGCCTCCCGCAGCCATTCGTCAATAGAGGGAACGGGCTTTTTTTCAGTCATTTTCAAATACCAAATACCTTTTTCTAAAAATCAAAATCAGGGTGCTGCGTCGTATGCCTCAAGAGCCTCAACCAGGCAATCGGATACGCCGTTGATGCCGCAGTACATGAGGGTGGTGTGGATAGCGCCCGCAACCTCTTCGCGGGTAGCGCCTGCTGCCTTTGCAAAGCCTGCGTGAGCCTTTACGGAGTCAACTGCGCCGCGGGATGCCTGCAGAGCAATGTAAACCAGCTGGAAGGTCTTTGCGTCGAGACCGCTGTTGTTCTGGAGAGCGCCTGCAAAATCCATGAATGCCTTCATGGTTGCGGGGGATTCCTTGCCCCATACTTCAAAGAAATTAGCTGCCATTAGGATTACCTCCATTTAATTTAATATACGTTTATTATAAACCCACAAAGGCGCTGTGTCAATCAGCGGCGGGGAAAGTCTGCAAGGCCTATAAGCAGACAATCGTCGATGTAGGTCATGTTGTGCTCATCCAAATATGCCTTCAGTTCCGCGCTGCCCGCACCGGGCTGGATCACTATGCCGCGGAAATCCTTCTTGCATTCCTGCATCAGCTTCAGACCCTTTGCGGGATTTATGCAAAGGTCGATGATGTCAATTTCGTCGGGAATGTCGTTGAGGCTTTCCAGCTCCTTGCCCACGGCGTAGACCGTGTAGCCTGCGCGGAGCATAGCTTCCTTTATTTTGCAGGCATATTTTTCGGGGTTGAGAGTATCGCCGACAACGGCAAAGCGTTCCATGCCCATTACTTCTTTAAGTGTCATAGTAAAACCTCCGCAATGTTAAAGCTTGATGAGCTTATTTTAAAACCTAAGGCCCGGGAAATCAATACCGAGCCGCATGAGGGCATAAGTAAAGGGGAGTGCCGATTGACACTCCCCGAAATTTTACAGAGTTATAAGGGTTCCGCTTTCGTTGCGCATAGCCTGCGGAGCCTTTTCAAGGGAGGCGATAACAGCGCGCCTGTCCTTTCCGCTTTTAACGAAGCTGACCGCAGCCTCTACTTTAGGCAGCATTGAGCCTGCGCCGAACTGGCCGGAACTGATATAAGTCTCGGCCTCGCTGCTGCTCATGGTTTTCAGTTCCGCCTGCTGAGGTGTGCCGAAGTTTATGCATACGTGGTCAACGGCGGTGAGGATAAAGAGATAATCCGCGCCCACGGCCTCGGCAAGCTTTGCTGAGGCAAAGTCCTTATCGATAACGGCGGAAACACCGTGGAGGTCGCCGTTTTCGTCCCTTGTAACGGGAATGCCGCCGCCACCGCAGGCAATGACGATATATTCGTTGTCCAGCAGGTTCAAAATAGACTTGCTTTCGGCAATGTCCGCAGGCTTGGGGGAGGGAACGAAGCGCCGCCAGCCGCGCCCGGAGTCCTCGGCCATATAAAGCTCGGGATCTGCTGCCATCATGGCTTTGGCGGTAGCCTCGTCATAGAATGCGCCGATGGGTTTAGTGGGATTCTTGAAAGCGGGATCGTTGGAATCTACAACCACCTGAGTTACAACCGTCGCCACCTGCCAAGGCATATTCTGCAGCCGCAGCTCTTTGGCTATACCTTTCTGCAGATGGTAGCCGATATAACCTTGCGACATGGCGGTGCATTCCTGCAGGGGCATGGCTGCCACCTTTTCGTTCTGTCGTGATGCAATGTCGAAGGCGAGGTTTATCATGCCCACTTGCGGGCCGTTGCCGTGGCTGATGATTATTTCGTGCCCTTGGCTGATAAGACCAACAAGGGCAGGGCAGGCGGCCTCGATTTTCTGTTGCTGCTCGGCAGGGGTGTTGCCAAGGGCGTTGCCGCCGAGAGCGATAACTATTCTTGCCATATTTCCGCACCTTACTTTCGGGCAGCGGGCTGCTGCTGAGTGATGCAGTGGATGTTGCCGCCGCCGAAGGCTACTTCGCGGCTCATTACGCCCACTATCTCGCGGTCGGGGAACATTTCCTGAGCCTGACGTATGGCAAGCTCGTCATTTTCGTCGCCGTACTGGGGGAGAATGACAGCACCGTTAATGATAAGGAAGTTCATATAGGAGGCTATGCTGACTTCGCCGTTTTCTCGGGGAAGTGTGCCCTCAACGGTGTCGATGGTTTCCGCGCCCTCCAGATAGCAGGGCTTTTTGGTAAGGCAGAGCTTGTGGATCTTCAGCTTTCTGCCCTTGGCATCGGTAGCCTCGCTGAGAGTTTTGTAAGCCTCCCGGGCTTCACGGTAGAAGGGATGGCTCTCGTCCTCTGTCCATATGCAGGCTACCTCACCGGGAGCCACGAAGCAGGCAACGTCATCAATGTGCCCGTTGGTCTCGTTGGGGTCAA
>JAFYLI010000152.1 GCA_017537165.1 Oscillospiraceae bacterium
AAATAGGTTATTCTGTCTTTATAACCATAGTTGAAATAACCGTTGCCCATGGTCAGCTCATAAAAATCGCAGAGCATGGTAAGGTTGAGTTCGTTTTTGCTTGTCATGTCAATCCTCCATCCATGTGGGGAAATTGTGGCTTGCTGTGTGAAATTATATCCCCTTTGCATAGCGAATGCAATACCTTTGTGAACGTGTTCGGAAAAGTTTGTGGGAATTGCCATAAAAAGAAATATCGTCGGATAAATTATCCGACGATATTTACATAGTCGAGTTTACAGGTGTAAAGACAGTGGGGGGGTTACAGAATGGCGGTGCCTTCCTCAACCATGCGGTCGAAGTTCTTGCGGCTTGCTTCGTAAACGAGGCTGCGGGCTCTGGGATCACGAATGTCGCAGAGAACGCGGTTGTCGCTGCCGATGGTCTCCATGAAGAACTTAACGGCTTCTGCAACTTCCTCATCGGTAGCCTCGGGGCCGACCTGAGGACCGTGAGTGAAGACGAACTGATCGCCGTACTTCTGCTTCAGGGCATACTTGTCGTTGAGAGGCTGGCCACCCCAGGAGTTGAAGCCGCCCTCGATGAAGAGGGGAACGAAGTTTTCAACCTTGCCGCAGGAATGGAGATCCCAGTACATGCCGAGGCTGTGTACGTGCTCGCCGATTTCCTTGACGTAGGGAAGGAGCATTTCACGGACGGTGGGAACAGAGAAGAACTCAGCGCGCTGAGAACCCCAGTCATCGTTGAAGTTTACGATGTCGGGATTGAACCACTTCTTGCAGTTGGTGTAGAACTTCTTGTGGATATCGGTAACGACGCGGAGGAGGCGGTGAACGGCTTCCTTCTGATCATCGTCGATAAGGGCAACGATAGCGTTGTCAAAGTCCATGAGAGCGATCATACGCTCAAACAGACAGCCGGGAACGTTGATGATGGTTGCTCTGTCAGGACGGATCTTATCCTTGTTGCGCTCATAGCAGCCTTCCCAGTCCCAAGTGTCGGGATCGGGAGGAGTTACATAGTCTTCCCAGTGCTCGATGTCGAGAACCTTGGGGTTGCCGGGCTTTACCATTGCGCCGCCGACTACATCGACAAATATCCATTCAACACCCCAACCGTCAAGACGCTCGCCCTGGGTCTCGGGGCCGCGGGCACGGTTTTCGGGATCGCAGTCCAGCATGAGGGAGTTAAGGTCGCCAATGGGGAAGGGAGTCCACATGGGAGTCTTGCCTTCGTACAGACGGAGAATGTTTTCCTTGGGAGTGATAGGAGTGGTGTAAAGTTCCATTTCCATGCCGAACATGGCGGGAACCTTTTCGCGGACAGTCAGTTCCGCGGGAGTGTATTTATCATTAAGTCCCATATTGCACCTCTTATAAAAATTATATATAATGACTATATCAAAAGTGAACGGATTTTTCAATGTTAAATTCGGAAAAATGTGGTATAATGACGGAAGTAATTGATATAAACCAACATCGGAGACATATATGAAGGAATTTATAAAAAAACTGTATGGCTGGTCGCTGTTTCGCTTTGCATTGGTGGGTGCTGCCAATACGCTGGTGGGTGCGGGAGTAATGTTTGCTCTCTATAATTTGGCCCATTGTTCCTATTGGCTCTCTTCTGCGGCAAACTACGTCGTGGGCAGCGTGCTCAGCTATTTTCTCAACAAATATTTCACCTTCAAAAGCAAGGGGAAATCGCCTCACGAAGTGCTGCTTTTTGCGCTGAATATAGCTGTATGCTATCTTGCCGCATACGGCGCGGCAAAGCCGATGATGCTCCGCCTCCTTGCGGATGCAAGTCCCAACCTGCGCGATAATGTTGCCATGCTTGTTGGTATGGTGCTGTTTACCCTGCTTAACTATATCGGCCAAAAGCTGCTGGTATTCAGAAATAAGGAAAATTGACAGCTGAGCGTAACGGGTGTATAATCATGGGCACAATCAGTACGGACATTTTGGCTGATAGTCCGCGAGAAAAACAGCAAGCCGCAGCGGAATTTTCTGCTGCGGCTTTTTGCGTATTTATGCGACAGGAGGGATACTGTGAACAACGTATGGTCGAGCTATGTGCAGGGTATCGATACTTTGTACCTTAGCCGTAAATTGCGGTTTGACGATTTTTTCGAGCGGAAGTATAAAGAACTGTTCCGCATAGACGAAAGCCGAAAAATAAAAATACTGGAAATAGGCTGCGGCCCCGGTGCGCTGGCAATGGCACTCAGCCGCTGGTATCCCAATGCGGAGATAACGGCAATAGATCGGGACAGTGAGTTTATACGTTTTGCGAAAATGCAGGGAACGAGCGTCAACTTCATGGAGGGCGATGCCACAGAACTGCCTTTTGAAGATAACAGTTTTGATGTTACCATATCCAACACCGTAAGCGAGCATATTGAACCGTCCAAGTTTTTCGGTGAGCAGCTGCGCGTGCTGAAACCCGAGGGCGTGTGCCTTGTGCTTTCGGCAAGGCGAGGAATAAATATTGCCGCGGAGTGCACCGCGCCCGATGCCCGTGAGGAAGAGTTCTGGCAGCGTGTAAGCCAATATGATGACTCCATGGAAAAGTACGCCGTGTGCCAATATCCCATGTCCGAAGCGGAACTGCCTGCCGCCGCACTGCAGTACGGCTTTAAAAACGTGTCCGTAGGTTATGCTGCTGTAGACCTGACGCCCGATGATCCCAAGTATCCGCCGCAGATGGCACTGGATATGATAAATGCCCATCGCGGAACTAAGCTTGATGCCTTTGATTCGGCGCTGCGAACAATGCCGGAAGTGGTGAACGCAGCGGAAATAGAGAAACTTAAAGCTGCTGCCAACTGCCGCTACGATAAGCGCATAGAGCTTTACGAGCGCGGCGAAAAACAGTGGGATACCAATGTGAATATCACCATGGTAGTGCGCGGTGTGAAATAAGCGCAAAAAGGGCTGCCCAAGTGGGCAGCCCTTTAGTTATGCGATCATGCAATATGTAATTACATTTCGATGTCGGTTCTGCTGATGAGGTCGTTCTGCAGATCGGAGTGCAGCTCGACGAAGTAAGCGGAGAAGCCTGCAACGCGGACAACCAGATCCTTGTACTCTTCGGGATTTGCCTGAGCGTCACGGAGAGTCTCGGAGGAAACAACGTTGTACTGAACCTGCATACCGCCGTCCTCGAAGAAGTTCTCAACGAACTGATGCAGCTTTTCGGTGCCTGCGGCGCCTGCAACAGCATTGGGATGGAACTTCATGGTGAACTGGAAGCCGTTGGAGTACTTGTGGGGATGCAGAGCGATGATGGACTTAGCTACGCCGGTGGGGCCGTTCTTGTCAGCGCCCTGAGAGGGAGAACCACCGTCGGAAACAGGCTCGCCGGCCTTTCTGCCGTTGGGGGTAGCGCAGGTCCAGAAACCGTGCATTACGTTGGCAGCAGCGGAGTAGATACCTGCTCTGTGGCCACCGCGGGGGCCTACATAGGAGTTGAAGCGGTCAGCGTACTGATCGGAAACCCAGCTTGCCAGCTCGTCGGACTCATCGTAGCCGTTGCCCCAGAAGGGAACTTCGTTCTTGATGCGGGCCTGAAGAGCCTCGTAGCCCTTCCAGTTTGCCTTGATAGCGTTGAGCATTTCCTCGCGGGTGCAGATCTTCTTATCGTAGCAAGCATACTTGATAGCCAACAGGCTGTCGATGCAGGTGCCGATACCGATGGAAGCGCCGCCGGTGGAATTGTACTTTGCGCCGCCCATCATCATGTCCTTGCCGCTTTCCATGCAGCCGTCCATAGTGGTGGAAGCCATGGGGACGGGAACGAGGGGGTTGCCGTAGTACTCGAGGACGTTGTTGAAGGTCTGGTGCCAATCCATGAAGTACTTCAGCTGAGCTGCGAAAGCTGCCTTGACGTCCTCAAAGGAATCCATCTCATAGAGGTAGCCGGTCTTGAGACCTGCCTGGGTCTGAGTGGGATCCATGGGGTTCTTACCGTCGTTGATAGCCTGAATTACTACGTTTGCAATGCTCAGGTGAGTCTTGGAGAAGGGGCCGGAAACGTTGGAGAATTCGCAGCCGGAGCCGGAGATCTCAACGCAGCCGATCATACAGAAGTTACGTGCGTCCTCGATGGAAAGACCGCGCTGAACCAGACAGTCGATGATGAGGTCGCAGTTGTCGAGAGTGGGGATACCGCCGCAGATCTTTGCGGTTTCGATACCAGCCTCCCAAAGCTCCGCGGGAGAATCCTTGTGCAGGCAGAGGGAGAGGGTGGGATCGTGGAGCTTCAGACGGGCAACGCTCTTGAGGATGAGGTAGGTAGCGGTGTTGGTAGCGTCGCTGCCGTCCATCTTGCGGCCTGCAAGGGTAAGACGCATGTTGTTGGAGTAGGAGAACTGATGCATCATGAACTTGGAGCCGGAAACCATAAGGTCGGCAACCTTCAGAGCGAAGCAGTCGGTGATCTCCTGAGCTTCCTCAACGGTGATGCGGCCTGCAGCAAGGTCTGCCTCAAGCAGATCGCCTGCCTGCTGGTCGAAACGGCCGATGGTAAGGCCGAGGTAGCTGCCCTCGATGTTGAGGATGAGGTGATACATGTAGATAGCCTGGCAAGCTTCCCAATAGGTACGGCAGGGATTCTCCATGATCCAGTCAAGAGAATCAGCCATCTTCAGCAGCTCTGCCTTGCGCTTTTCGTCGGTCTGCTCTTCAGCCTGACGGCGGCACTCAACAGCGAAACGCTTGGAGAAAGCGATAGCTGCGTCGCAGCAGATGATAACAGCGCGGTAGAAGAACCACTTCTCGGCATCCTTGCCGTGGATGTTGCCGCGGAGCTCTTCCAGCTTCTCTTCGGCTTCCTTCTTGATAGCGCCGAAGCCCTTAACAACTACCTTGCGATAGTTGGCATTGTAGTGACCGTGAGGTACGCCGCCGCACATGCCGGGGTTGTGGGGGGTAACATGAGCCTTGGAAACGTAGTGGATGTCATCGGGCAGGCAGGCATCGATGCGGGGGCCGTTGCTGTTGGCCTTCCAATAGGGAGCTACCTGACGGATGTAATCTCTGTCTTCCTGAGGCATGGTGAAGTCGGAACCGCAGTTTTCCATGGTGTCGAAAACGCCGCTGTCGATATCATTAACAACCCAGTCAACTCCGCCGTACTCGGCCCAAAGGTTGGCACCGCGGAAATACTTACCTACGTTACCTACGATGAGCTCATCGGGCTCAACGCGGATGACCATCTTGGTGAGGATCTCATAGCAGGCCTTGGCTCTGCGGATGATGGGTACTTCGTATACGCTGTTTTGATAGTACTCGGTTATAATACGGGTGCGGTCTGCGTCGAGAGTGGGAACGCTGTCTCTGTGAAGCTGTCTGAGACGTGCGACTCTCTCGGTTACGGGAGTGAGAGTGAACATATTTATAGCATCTCCTTCTTGAGTTTTAAAAAGTAAAAGAGTTTGCATACTTTTCTAAGCCTATTCTAAAATAAAACACCAAAGAAGTAAACAACCTTTTTTGTATGGCTTTATACGCAATATGTATCGTGCGATTTTTCTTGCAAGTTTTAAAACAGTATATTATAATATTAATATTAATTGTGAACGAGGAATAGACATGAAAAGCGGATGCTGTTTCAGCGGTCATCGGGAGGTTCCGCCTTGCGACAGGGCGGAACTGGAAAGGCTGCTGGATAAATACATAGACGAAATGGCAGAGTGCGGCAGATGCCGTTTTATCTGCGGCGGCGCGCTGGGCTTTGATACTATGGCCGCCCGCGCAGTAATAAGAGCAAAGGAACGCCGCGAGGGCATCCTGCTGGAGCTTGCGATACCTTACCGCGGTGTTGAAAATCACCGCAGTGAGGCGGATAGGCGGGAGTTTGAAGAAATACTTGCTCGCGCCGACAGTGCCTGCTATATTGCAGAAAGTTACTCCAAAGATTGCATGCTTCGCCGCAACCGATATATGGTGGAACATAGCGAGGTCTGCATCTGCTATATGACCCGCAACAGCGGCGGCACAGCATATACGGTTGCCTACGCCTTGAAAAATGGCTGCGAGGTTATAAACCTCGCCATGGAAATTGAGGATTAATTATAAATTAAGATATAACGGAGGAATTTAAAATGATGGAAAATTATCTGGGCAAGAATACCCCCAAGCTGGGCTTCGGTCTTATGAGACTTCCCACCCTTTCCGGCGCAAACGACAAGAGCATCGACATCGAGCTGGTCAAGAAGATGGTCGACCTCTACATTGAGCGCGGCTACACCTATTTCGATACCGCTTTCATGTATCACGGCGGCGCATCCGAAGAGGCTCTTCGTGAGGCAGTTGTAAAGCGCTATCCCCGCGATAAGTACACCGTTACCGACAAGATGCCCCTTTGGGATATCAAGGGCCGCGAGGACTATGAGAAGATTTTCCAGACTCAGCTGGAGCGCACCGGACTTGAGTATTTCGATTATTACTTCCTCCACGGTATCGGTGAAGGCAAGCTGGAAATGCTTGATGAGACCGGTGGTTGGGATTACCTGAAGGAACTGAAGGAGCGCGGCCTTGTAAAGCACATCGGCTTCTCCTTCCATTCTCCCGCAGCCTGCCTTGAAAAGATCCTTGCAGCTCACCCCGAGGTAGAGCTGGTTCAGCTCCAGATCAACTACGTTGACTGGGAGAGCGAGAGCGTTCAGGCACGTCAGTGCTACGAAACCGCTATGAAGTACAATGTTCCCGTTACCATCATGGAACCCATCCGCGGCGGTGCTCTGGCAGGTATGCATCCCGATGCAATGCAGATCATCAAGGATCACGATCCCGATAAGTCCGCTGCTTACTGGGCACTGCGCTTCTGCAAGTCCCTTGACGGCCTTATTGCTATCCTCTCCGGCATGTCCACTCTGGAGCAGGTAGAGGAGAACACCCGCGTTATGGCTGATATGCCCGCTCTCGAGCCCGCTGACCGCGAGATGCTGGATAAGGTAGTTGCCAAGCTGGATAGCCTGCCCACCATTCCCTGCACCGGCTGCAAGTACTGCATCACCAACTGCCCCCAGAACATCAACACCCCCGGCATTATCCATCTGCTCAATGAATACAGCAAGTATCAGGCTCTGCAGGGCAACCGTCGCAGCTACGGCATGATGACCGCTCAGGGCGGCAAGGCTTCCGATTGTATCGGCTGCGGTTCCTGCGAGGATCATTGCCCCCAGAACATCAAGATCATTGACCTGCTCAAGAAGGCAGCCGAGCTCTTCGAGTAATATCCGTTTTATAACTACGTAGAAAGGACGGACGTAACCAATGATAAAGTACAAAAGAATCCCCTTTGAAACCATCGTGAACGCCCGTGATCTGGGCGGCTTTGCCACCAAGGACGGCAGGATCACCCGCTACGGCGTTGTTATGCGTACCGATTGCCCCATCGGCGTTTCCGAAAAGGACAAGGAGTTCCTCAAGAAGTATAACGTAACCCTGTCCATTGACCTGCGCGGCAAGGATGAGACTATTTCCACCCCCAGCGGCATGAAGGATCTGGATTGGCATACCTATATTCACTGCCCCATCACCGAGGATCATTCCATTATCCGCTCCGGTGAGGACGGCAAGGAAAACACTCCTCCTCCTCCCAAGGCAGAAGGCAACTTCGATCTTGGCGACAGCTATATCGGTATGCTTGAAGAGGGCAAGGCATGGGCAAAGAAGGTCATCACTCTCATCGCCGAGCATCCCGACGCAGTAATGTTCCACTGCTTCATCGGTAA